>JASFIX010000274.1:0-5952 GCA_050122435.1 Desulfobacterales bacterium | reverse complement strand
TGACGGTGTTGATGCGGGTATACAATCCCGCTTTTCCCGAAGGGGTGGGTCTGGCTGTTCTGTTTATGAACCTGTTTGCGCCGCTGCTGGATCACATTGAAATTAAACTCAGACTCAGAAAACGGATCCCCAATGTCTAACCGAATGAAATCGATTTTATTTGCAGCGACCTTGTGCTTCGTCTGCAGCGTTATCCTCACGACGGCCTCCACCGGCCTAAAGCAATTTCAGGAAAAAAACATTCAAATCGACAAGCATCGCAACATCCTCATATCGGTGGGGCTGCTGGAAAAAAGCCGAAAATATCCGGCCGACAAAATCGAGTCCCTGTATAATGAATTCATCAAAGCGCTATGGGTAGATCCGTCCGGCCGGCTGATCGACGAATCGCAGCGGGACGAAAGTGATTTTCCGCTTTACGTCTACCTGAAAGAAGGAGAGATTGAGGCCTACATCGTACCCTTCAACTCTCGGGGACTGTGGGGAAAAATTTATGGGTATCTGGCGATTGAAAATGATGGCAGCACCATTTCCGGTTTTACCGTTTACAAGCATTCAGAAACTCCCGGACTCGGCGGTGAAATCGAAAAAGCCTGGTTTCAAAAAAACTGGGCCGGAAAAAAGATCGTCGATCGCAGCGGTGCCTTTGTGTCGATCTCTATTGCCAAAGGTGCGGTGCAGGATACAATCCAGCCCGAAAAACGATCTTACTATGTCGACGGCATCAGCGGTGCGACGCTGACGGGCAAATACCTGACGGCCGGTCTCAAAGAGGTTCTCGAAAACTACGAACCGGTGTCGATTAAGTTCAGAAAGAATCTGATCACCGAGCCACCGGGATAGGCCCGGGCTATCCAATCGAGCGAGTGGTTGAATCAACGGAGCCAATGATGAATGAAACGATCATCACGAAACCTTGGGGAGTGATTCGCAAAAGCCGGTCCTTTAAGGACATCGTGCGCGCCTTGTGGGATGTCAACCCGATCTCCAAACAGATTTTAGGAATCTGCTCCGCTTTGGCGGTCACCGTGCAGCTAAAGACCGCCATTGTCATGAGTATCGCTTTGACCCTGGTGGTGGCGCTTTCGAGCCTGGCCATTTCAAGTATGCGCCGCGTCATACCCCGGAACATCCGCATCATCGTCGAAGTGAGCGTTATCGCTACATTGGTGATCATGGCCGATGAAGTGCTCAAAGCATTTATGTACGAGGTCAGCAAGCAACTGTCCGTTTTCGTCGGCTTGATCATCACCAACTGCATTGTCCTGGGCCGAGCCGAAGGCTTTGCACTGTCCAACCCGCCGTTTCGTTCATTTATGGACGGTATTGCCAACGGCATCGGATACAGTTCGATCTTGATCGGTGTTGCTTTCTTCAGGGAATTGCTAGGATCCGGAAAGCTGCTCGGCTATTCGGTAGTGCCCGGCGTCTTTTACGATTTTGGATATGTCAACAATGGATTGATGTTGCTGGCTCCCGGCGCCTTTATCATCATCGGACTATTCGTATGGCTGGAACACACATTACTGAAACGGAAATAGATCTGCAAGTCGGTTAACGGGATAAACGATCTATGGAAAACCTGATCAGCATTGCACTTAATTCGATTTTTGTCGGCAATATTCTACTGGCCTATTTTCTGGGGATGTGTTCTTTTCTGGCCATATCCAAGAATATGAGGACAGCCACCGGGCTTGGAATCGCGGTGGTCTTTGTTCTGACCATCACTGCGCCGGTGAACTGGCTGATTTACAGCTTTCTGCTGGCTCCCGGGGCCTTGGCATGGGCCGGACTGCCGGATGTCAATTTGAGCTTCCTGAAGCTGGTGCTGTTCATCGCAACGATCGCCGCCATCGTTCAGGCTCTGGAAATGGTCATCGACCGGTTTTCGCCGGCACTATATGCGGCCTTGGGTGTTTTTCTGCCGTTGATCACCGTAAACTGCGCCATTCTGGGTGTATCTTTGTTCATGGTTGAACGATCATACACATTCGCCGAGA
Organism: Desulfobacterales bacterium; assembly: GCA_050122435.1. Taxonomy (GTDB): domain Bacteria; phylum Desulfobacterota; class Desulfobacteria; order Desulfobacterales; family JAHEIW01; genus JAHEIW01. The sequence goes on along the minus strand of JASFIX010000274.1, from coordinate 3,952 downwards.
CGGTGGTCTTCGGCATGGGCTCGGGTACCGGATGGGCGCTGGCCATTATATCCATGGCGGCCATTCAGAAAAAACTGCGTTACGCCGATGTACCCGAAGGCCTCCGGGGATTTGCCATTAACATGATCACTACCGGTTTGATCGCCATCGGGTTTATGCTGTTCGCCGGAATATCGTTGTAGCCGTTTGGAAGGAGTTATCCTTGCTGGATACCTATCTCATTGCGATGGCTGTATTTTTCGGAGTCGTGATTTTGTTGGTCGCTGCGCTCTTGTTGGTCGAATCCAAAGTTGTGTTAAAGGGCGACCGCACGATCGTAATCAACGAAGACCCGGATAAAGGCGTCCAGACGCCAACCGGAACGACGCTGCTGGCGGCGCTTACCCAAAATAATATCCTATTGCCCTCGGCTTGCGGCGGAAAAGGCAGCTGCGGGGTATGCAAATGCAAAGTCACCGAAGGCGGCCGGGATATCCTTCCCACCGAGCTGGCGCACTTGAGCCGCCAAGAAAAACTCGACGACATCCGCCTGGCCTGCCAATTGAAGGTCAAGGAGGATATGAAAATCCGTGTTCCGAACGAGATCTTCAACATAAAAAAGTACAATGCGACGGTCGTCTCCAATGAAAACGTCGCCTCTTTTATTAAAGAGCTGCGGCTTAAGCTCGATCCGGGAGAGAAAATGGATTTTGAGACGGGTTCTTATGTCCAGATCGATATCCCCGAATACGAGCGTTCCTACCGCGATATTTACGTGGGAGAAACCTACAAAAAAGTATGGGACCGCTTTGATTTCTGGGGCCTGAAGGCGCGCGGCGAAGAGCCCGTTTACCGGGCGTATTCAATGGCCAACACCCCGGAGGAGGAGGAACTCAGGTTTACGATTCGGGTCGCCACGCCGCCGCCGGGTTCGAAGGACATACCGCCCGGGGTGGCATCATCCTATCTTTTCACTCTCAAACCGGGCGATCGGCTGAGTCTAAGCGGCCCTTACGGAGATTTCTTCATCAAAAATACCCAGCGTGAAATGTGTTTCATCGGCGGCGGTGCCGGCATGGCGCCTTTACGGGCGCACATCGTTCACAACCTTCTGACCCAAAAAACCGAGCGCAAGATAACTTTCTGGTACGGCGCCCGTTCTAAGAGCGAAATGTTTTACGACGAAGCGTTTAAAGATTTGGAGAAAAACTTTGATAATTTTTCATATCACGTCGCCCTCTCCGATCCACAGCCCGAAGATGACTGGGACGGCTTAGTCGGCTTCATCCATCAGGTGGCATACGATGAGTACCTCAAAGACCATACGGACCCCAGCGAGATAGAATATTACCTCTGCGGGCCGCCCATGATGCTCGAGGCGGTCCAGAAAATGTTGGATAGCCTGGGCGTGGAACCGGAAATGATTGCTTTCGATGATTTCGGAGGATAATTAAACATTGAGTCCGCAGCCCCCTGCAATTGGCCGAAAGATATATGATCATTGTGGCTCATGGAAAATTTTTTTGGGTCGATGTGCTGCGGGGATTAATAGGCTGCGTTGGGGTGTGTATAGGGATCAGGCGTCCGTATCCGGAGGTGCCGGCATCGGAATTTTAAGAAAATCGATGCCCTCTTCTTTTAGCATCTTTTCTTCTTCTTTGGTGCTGATGCCGCGGATATTTCGCGGCTCTTCGACCCCGTAATGGATTTTCAGCGCTTCTTTGGCGAAATCACATCCGACATCATCGAAATTTTTCTCGACAAAATCAACTATCTCTTTGCCAACCCGTTTTAGATTTTCTTCATCTACGGATACTTTTTTGGGGATCGGTGAGGATTTGATCGCAAAGGTGGACGGAATTCTGGACACGTGAGTCGTATTACAGGCCGGGCAGGCGATCAGTTCTTTTTTCTTCTGTGCCTGATAGGCCTCACGGTCTTCAAACCAGCCTTCGAAAGCATGGCCGTTAACACATTGTAAATCATATGCTATCATAGAGGAACACCGCCGCTATTTAAAAAAATCAATAATATCCAATCAGGTATGTTAACTAACTAAAAAATAACACATCTGTCAATATTTTTAAAGGCGTGTAATCAGAATTTACTAATTTAACAGAATGTTGTAGAATAAAACCTAATCCGGGATATATTCATTGTTCATCCAATTGACGAGTGACTAAAGCTATTAGAACTCGCAAATGCCGACGTTTACGGCATTTTCAAAAATCAGAAAGAAAGGGCCTCTGAGATGATGTTTTTGTTGAAGTGCTTCAGATTATTTGGATCGGTACTGTTACTATGTCTATTTTCGGCCTCTGTTTACGGAGAAACCATGTATGTTTCTGATATTTTAAAGTTAACGCTGAGAACCGGACCGAGTATCGAAAACAAAATCATCTCGGTGCTCGAATCCGGGCAGATGATGGAAGTTGTTGAGTGGGGTGATGAATGGTCTCGGGTGCAACTGCCCAATGGCAAGGAAGGCTGGGTGCTGAGCAGATATTTAACAACCCATGAAACCAACAACATCAAGCTTCAACGTCTGGAGGCCAAGCATAAAAATTTGATGATTCAATCCGCTGAATTATTGGAAGAAAATAACAGGCTCAAAGAGGAAAATAAGAGGTTCAGCACCGAGTTTAAAACCAATCAAAAACAATTGACTAAAACACAAAGCGATTACGAGGCCCTGAAAGCCGAATCCGCCGAATTTTTAACACTTAAAACCAATTATGAGCGCGCCGCTGCTCAGCTGGCAGAACAGACTGCAAAAGCAAAACAACTTGAAGAACAGCTATCAAGTCTGGAAATGAACGCTTATATAAAATGGTTTCTGGCCGGCTCGGGCGTACTTATCGTCGGTTTTTTAATTGGGTTCAGCACCAAGCGTCAACGCCGGCGACCGGCACTGCTCTAGTATTGAATATTATGGAAAGCGGTATAATTGACACTGGCTCTGAATAACATTATATTTAAGGAACCGTTGGCGTTTTAGGATATTTTTTATTCCACCGTTAAAATTCATTTATTAATACGAAAAGCAAGGCTTAAGCCGCTGATCTATCTATAGCCGGGATCAGTCCGGTATGATTGGAGAAGCCTTCCTTCATGTTTTAAAAGGGATAGTATCAGCAAGTCATTTTAAGGAAACACATTTAGGAAACTGTATGCAACTTGATCAATTTGTGGTTTTGTTCGTCTTGCTTTTGCTCTCCGGATTTTTCTCCTCTGCTGAAACTGCCCTGTTTTCCATCAGCAAAGCTAAAGCAATTCATCTTGCCAAACAAAAGGGGACCACCAATAGGCTGATAAGAAAAATGAAGGCGGATCCCCACCGGCTGCTTTCAACCATCCTTATCGGCAACAATCTTGTCAACGTCGGTGCCTCCGCTATCGCCACCGCAATAACGATTGATTTATTTGAAAGCCATGCGGTGGGGATTGCCACCGGTGTCATGACATTTTTAATCTTAATTTTTGGTGAAATTTTTCCCAAATCCGTTGCGACGCGCAATAACATCCTGATCGCGCGTTTAGTCATTATACCGTTATACTGGCTGTCGATTTTGTTTACACCGCTGATTGTATTTTTGAATTTTATCCCCAAGCTGACCGGGAAAATACATAAGAAGCCGATTGTTACTGAAGAAGAATTGATGACATTTGTTGAAGTGGTTGAAGAAGAGGGAGGTATCGAAGAGGAAGAAAAGGAGTTGATTGAAAATATTTTTGAATTCGACGACACCAATGCTTCAGAGATCATGACACCCCGAGCGGACATGTTTGTCATTGATGTGAATGAGGAATTGAAGCTTAAGGAGATCGTTGAGTCCGGTTTTACGCGAATTCCGGTGATTGACGGAGAGATTGATCATGTAGTGGGTATTTTAAACGTCAAAGATCTGCTCACGCATCAGGTTACCTCTAATTCAGCGATTGATCTCCCCAAAATTATGCGAGAACCTTATTT
>JASFIX010000273.1:0-5966 GCA_050122435.1 Desulfobacterales bacterium | reverse complement strand
CAACCGGTTTAAGTTGCGCTACCCTTTTTGCAATACCCGCGCTGTGCACAACCTCGACAACCCGGTCTACATCCTTATAGGCTTTGGGTGCTTCTTCGGCCAGACCGGGCATACTGCCGGCACGCACGTGGATGCCGCGCCCCTCGAGTTCCTCACGCAATCTTGCGCCATGGATGGTCTTTTTAGCTTTTTTGCGGCTCATCGTGCGACCGGCTCCATGACATGTCGATCCAAAGGTTTGCGACATCGATCTTTCGGTACCAACCAAAACCCAGGATGCCGTTCCCATTGAGCCGGGAACCAAGACAGGCTGTCCGATATCACGGTAAACAGGCGGGAGTTCGGGCGAACCGGGTCCGAAGGCCCGTGTCGCCCCTTTGCGGTGAACACAGAGCTGGATCTTCTTCCCATCTATCCGGTGCATTTCGATTTTGGCCATGTTGTGGGCAATATCATAGATCTGGAAGACATGGTGATTAAAGACTTTACCGGCCAAGACCTGCTCGAAACTGTTTCGGATATGGAAGGTAAGCACCTGGCGGTTGACAAATGCATAGTTGGCTGCTGCCTTCATCGCGGCGAGGTAATCCTGGCCCTCGGCACTGCTCAGCGGGGCACAGACGAGCTCCCGATCCGGCAGGTTTAGTCCGTACTTGTGGATCGTTTTTTGAAACCGTTTAACATAATCGCCGCAAACCTGATGCCCCAGACCGCGTGAGCCACAATGAATTTGTACAACGATTTGTCCCTTCCACAGGCCGATTTGTCGAGCCGCAGTTTCGTTAAAAACCTCTTGCACGACATCCAATTCAATAAAATGATTCCCCGCTCCCAGGGTTCCCACTTGCCCTTTGCCCCGGTCTTTTGCCCTTTGGCTGACTCTAGCCGGATCTGCTCCCTCTAAACAGCCGTTTTCTTCGGTACGCTCCATATCCGTTTCAGTGCCGTATCCTCTTTTGACTGCCCACTTTGTACCTTGAGACATGATCTGATCCAGCTCCCCGGCCTTCAATTTAATTTTACCGCCTTTGCCGACACCACTGGGGCAGTTCGTATACAGGTTCGTAGTCAATTCATCCAGATGCGGCCTGAGTTCCTCCAGATTAAAATGCGTGGCCAGCAGCCGCACGCCGCAGTTGATGTCATAACCCACGCCGCCGGGGGAAATGATTCCATCCGGCAGTTCGGTCGCCACTACACCACCAATGGGAAAGCCGTATCCTTGATGAATGTCCGGCATCGCCAGTGCATATTTTACAATACCGGGCAGAGTGGCCGTATTGATCAGTTGCTTCAGGCTGTTATCTGTGATGATGCCTTTTAACAGCTTCTCATCCGCATAAAAGCGGGCCGGGACGCGCATGTCATTGCGAAATGAGGCTGGAATTTCAAATAAATGCCTGTCAAGTTGCTTGAAATCCTGTTTCTGAACCATTTTATTCCCCTATAATAAAAAAGCATGTACACTTAAAAATAGAATTTATTAATACGCAACTAAGTAATTAGACGTCAAAGACAATCGTCGCTTCCAACCCATTGCCTGTCTTTATAATCTCAAGATTATGATAGGTTACCGCTTTGATGAACTTTTCAAGCGTGGATGCCTTTCCACCGAATACTTTTGCCTGCAAGTGGGTGGCGGTTGCCTTTTGGATCCTGAATTTTTTAAAAACGAGCATTTCGCTTTCAGCCCAGTAAGCCAATTCGCCCAACCACTCCACCAGCAGGCTTTCAGCATCGATAGCGTTCAATTCAATGTTTTTTTCGATTTCAGTTGAAATTTCAGAGACGTCCGCTGCCATCAAGTGAGTCAGTCCTGCGGCGGCACTCAAAAACAAATCGGTCAGGTTGGTCCCGAAAATCCGTAAGGCCTCGTCGGCGGTATGTTCTACTTCTTCAAAACCCATGATCTTTCTACTTAAGAAAATAAGCGTGAATTCAAATTCTAAAATTTGAAACGCCCAATTTAGGTTCACGGCGGGTAGCAGTTAGCTCGCGTCTAACAATTTAAATTCCGTTGCATTAATCTCGGTCAGACAAGTAACTTTTGGATTCGGTATGATGAGCCGCTGTGATGGATGTAATTCTCTGAGATGAAAAGCGCTTGTGCATTTAATATCAGGGTCTTATACTTATACAATTAACAATTGCGCCTCCAAAGTCAAGGATATTATACCGGCTTGTAAAACAAAGCATCAGCTTTGTTAAAAAAGTAATCCTCGCATCACTTAACAGGGGTTTAACATAAATAGAGACTGTGCCTGAATCAGATAATTCTTTACAACTGACGATTTTGAACATATCTAAATTTTAGTTAAAGAACTGAATTAAAAAAGGGACGCGGGCAAGCGTTTTGAAACGCTCAATTTAGGAAGGGATAAAAAGGAGGGGCACCATGCCGGAGAAAAATTTACTAGCCGGGTTCTCGTTTTTTTCCGATGTCGATTCGGATACGCTGGAAGCGATCGCCGCTAAAGGCGAAATTTTAGAATTTAAAACTCAAGATGTCATTTTTCATGTTGACGAGCCTGCCACTCATTTCTATGGTCTTTTGGAGGGAGAAGTCGATTTGGTCCTTGTTTTTAAGGATAAGGTTTTAAAAACAGATATCGAATACGAAGAGGCCATCCAGGCGACCATGGTTGACGAGGAAAAAGAAATCATTGTTGACACGGTAACAGCGGGGCAGGTGTTCGGGTGGGCTTCCATTGTGGGGCCTTCAAAGCGCACCGTCAATGCCGAATGCTCGGAACCCAGCCGGGTTATTGCTATTCCGGCTGATGAGCTAATTGCCATGTTCGATAAAGACCACACCCTGGGTTTTACCATCATGAAACGCTTAAGTGATATTATTGCCAAGCGTCTTCGCCATCGGACCGATAAACTCATTGAGACCTGGGGAGAGGCCTTTGACATTGGCTCAATCTAAAAGGTGGCTGGCCACCTTTTTGGTTAGCCGGTTAAGCGCCTTGTCTCGTTGCCCGTTTGCCCGTTATAATAATCAGATATTTTTCCTTTTTTAACCGGCTCAACCGGCTAACGGGCTCAACCTATACAAGAAAAAGGAATCGCTGGTAATGAAAGCCTTATATTTTGAACAGCATGGAGAATTGGATGTCATTCAGTACGGGGACGTGCCGGAACCGGAAACGGGACCCGGACAGATCAAGATGCGGGTGCGAGCGACCGCCCTTAACTATCTGGACATCTGGGTGAGGCGAGGTTGGCCCGGACTTAAACTGGAAATGCCCCATTGGTGCGGTGCGGATATGGCCGGAGAAATCGTTGAACTGGGAGAAGGGGTTACCGGCTGGCAGGTGGGCCAACGGGTTGTCGCCGATCCGGGCATTAATGTATTTGAAGATGAATATACCAGACGGGGCGAAGATTCTGTGAGCACCGGGTATCACGTACTCGGCGAGCATCAGCGTGGTGGCGCAGCCGAATATATGGTACTTCCGGCCAACGGCGTGGCAAGGATGCCGGATGATGTGGATTTCCCGGAAGCCGCGGCTCCTTTGCTGGTGACGTTGACCGCCTGGCGCATGTTAATCCATCGAGCTGCATTGCGTACCGGCGAATCCGTGCTGGTTGTGGGTTCCGGCGGCGGGGTTAACAGCATGTCCATCCAGCTTGCCAAACTTGCCGGCGCATTTGTATACGCTGTAGCCGGTAATGAAAAAAAAGCACAGCTGGCAAAAGAACTGGGAGCTGATGTCGTGCTGGATCGCACCAAGGTCGATTGGGGCCGTGAGATTTACAAGTTGACCAACAATCGCGGCGTTGACGTGATCGTTGATAATGTCGGCAAGGCAACACTGATGACCAGCATGCAGGCCCTGGCACGGGGCGGCCGTATTGTGATTGTCGGCAATACCAGCGGTCCCCAAACTGAAATCGATATCCGTTATATTTTCGGGAAACAAATTAGCCTGATTGGCAGTACCATGGGAACCCATCAGGATTTTAAAGATGTCATCGCGATGCTCTGGGCCGGTAAACTCAAGCCCGTCATCGATCGAGTGATGCCGTTAAGTGAAGGCCGTCAGGCTTATGAAATGATGGAGAGAGGGGAGCAGTTAGGAAAAATTGTCCTCATCCCATGAATTTTTGCATGTTTAAAGTATGCCGGTGCCCTGATTTTTGAGTTTTTTACACAGTCCGTTGTCAGTGCTCCGTTGTCTGTTGTAAAAGAAGAATTAAACACAGCATGAGAAAACAGCTTGCAATTTTTCAGCGACGGACAACTAACAACGAACAACGGCACTACCCATATCGTTTCATCAACTCACGAAAAATTACCAATTTCTGTACATCCTGGGTACCCTCACCCAGAGAAGATGCCCAGGCATCCATGGGAAATTTGTGGATAGGATGCTCCCGGATGACGGAGGCAGCGCCAAAGATATCTGCCGCCCAGATGGTCACCTCACGGGCGATTTCCACCGCCAGGTATTTTGCCAGCGAAGATTCTATCCTAAAATTCTTATTTTGATCAATTTTCCAGCAAGCCTTCCAGATCATCAGGCGGGCGGCTTCAATTTTCGCATATAAATCAGCAGCTTCATAATTTTTTGCCTGAAAATCCGTGATGGCCTGGCCGAATATTTTCCGCTTTCGGGCGTGTTCAATGGCCAGTTCAAATGCGCCCACAGCCGTCCCCAGGGTCATCGCGGCAATGGGGACCCGGCTATGGGTAAATACGGTCAGTACCTGCTGCAGCCCTTGCGCTTGTTTCCCCAAAAGATGATCCTCGGGCACGAACACATCGCTAAACTGCAATCGGGTTAAATCGGACGGAATCCAGACCTGTTTATTCAGTTTTTTTTTGCTTACCCCCTCCGCCTTCAGATCCACCAGATACATGGACAGGCGCTTGTTTCTTGATGCCTGCGAATCTGATACCGCCGTAATCACTGCCAGATCGCTGATGAATCCGTTGGTTACATAAGCTTTTGTACCGTTGAGCCGCCAGCCACCATTAACCTTTTGAGCGCGCATTTCGATGCCGGCGACATCACTGCCGGCAATACGCTCGGTGTTGCCAAGACACATCAGCGTCTTTCCCATGATAGCGGAACTGCCATAGCGTGCCTTTAGATCATCAGAGCCGAAAAGGAGCAGCGCCATCAGACCTAAATCGATTTGGGCCAGTGCAGCCACGGCCACCCCCGGTGATACCTTTGCCAATTCTTCTGCGATAAACGCTTCCCTCAGGGCAGAGCCCCTGAACAGACGGCCTTCTCTTAACTCGATTCCATACCAGCCACTGGCTCCCAATTCGCGAAAAAAATCAGCGGGGATCTCCTGGCGTTGATACCATCCCGGCAGTTGTGAAATAATGCGTTCTTTGATAAATTTTTTAAAGCTTATTATCTCTTGGGATAGAGAGCGGGGGATTGTAAAATCCATGGTTGCTCCTTTGCAAAATTGTTGTAAATTGTTTCGGTGACATGGCACTAATTAAAATAGACATGCCCAATTAAAATACAAGGCAATTCGAGGTGCGTAGAATAACAGCCCTTTTCGTATGTCGTGATGATGACTTGCGCCTTACGATTAATCTTTGCATCATAAACATATTGATTTACAAAAATGCTTTAAAATAGTATCTAAAATGAGTTATATAAAAGAATACAATCAGATCGGTAAAAAGGATTCCATCTTAAGTCATAAAAGATGAACCAGATTTTACGGTCATCAAAAGACGATAACCCTTATTTCAATGCGCTAAAAAAACCGGCTGCAAAAATTTGCAGTTCACCTTGCGGTTTTGCTGGATAACTTTAGGCCTGAGGAATTAAACTCGTTCTCATGTTGGACAGGCATTGGAGGGGATTATGGAACTTAAAGATCTGATTCAACGTATTGCGGAGGCACTGGTAGACAGCCCTGAGCAGGTGACGGTCACAGCACTCAAAGGAAGCCAGGCTACCGTATTGGAACTCAAAGTGGCCAAAGAAGAT
>JASFIX010000272.1:0-5977 GCA_050122435.1 Desulfobacterales bacterium | reverse complement strand
CGCAAACAGGCCAATGCCAATACGGTCGAAGTGTCCCGGCGCATACTGGATGAGGTTAAAGCGGCCAACAGGGATTTTCCTCAAATCAAAATTGTCCCGGTTATCAACCAGGGCAATTTTATAGAGCGGTCGATCGCCAACGTTGCCCGCTCGGTTCTTTACGGGGGTGGGCTTGCAATCGTGGTGCTGCTGTTTTTTTTGCGAAACATCCCAAGTACGCTGGTGATTTCCCTGTCGATTCCGATCTCAATCGTGACCACCTTTGCCTTAATATTTTTCGGGGGGTTCACGCTCAATCTGATGACCCTGGGCGGACTGGCCTTGGGCGTGGGCATGATGGTCGACAGTTCCATCGTCGTGCTCGAAAACATTTTCCGTCGCCACAGCGAGAAGGGCGAAGCGCCCAAGCAAGCATCGGTGGAAGGTGCCCGAGAAGTTGCGACGGCGATCATCGCCAGCACGATAACCACGCTGGTCATTTTTCTGCCGCTGATTTTTGTGCGCGGCGTCTCGGGCATCCTCTTCAAAGAGCTGGCGTACGTAATCATTTTTGCGCTGATCTGCGCACTGACAGTAGCGCTTAGTCTGGTGCCCATGCTGGCATCCCGGCTCCTGACTTCAAAGCAAAACCTCGTCAAGGCGCCGGCTTCTCGACCGAACCGCTGGGTCGCTGCGGCGGATTCCCTCTTTTCGGGTCTTGAAAACGCATATCTGGATCTGTTGCGCTGGGTTTTGAACCATCGTCTGGTCACCGTCTTTGCGGCCGCTGCGGTACTCGGCGCGAGTCTGTTGCTTTTGCCGCTGATCGGCAGTGAATTTCTACCCCCCAGCGATGAGGGCGAGGTGCGTGTCAGCGGCAAGATGGAAATCGGAACCCGGCTCGAGCTGGTCGACCGACAGACCCGCATAATGGAGCAGATCGTCCAGCCGGCCGTGCCCGAGACCGTAGCTTCGGTGGTCAGCGTGGGTGCCTCCGGCTGGCGGGCTGACGCGGGTGCCGAGGGAGAAATACGAATGTCTTTACTTCCGGCTGCTCAGCGCAAACGCTCCAATGTGGAAATTGCGAAAGATTTACGCCGACGTTTGAACGGCAGCGTTCCCGGTATGGAAACCCGTGTCCGGGCACCGCAGGGGCAGTTCTTGCTGGAACGACTCCTGGGCGGTGATGAGGGCCTGACGATCGAGGTCCGCGGCTACGAGCTTGCGACACTTGACGCGCTGGCCGCAGTCGCCGCGAAGTTAATTGTGGATGTACCGGGCATCACCGACGTTCAGACCAGCCTTGAAGCCGGCATACCCCAGCAGGAAATCCGGGTGAACCGGGACAAGGTCGCCGATCTTGGCCTGAGTGTTCGCGATGTCACTGAACTGCTGCAAACCGCGGTAGCCGGTTCCAAAGCCGGTGAATACCGTTCGGGGGGCAATTCCTATCGCATCCTGGTACAGCTAAAGGATGCCGAGAAACGTTCCCTGGACGAAATTCTCAACCTTACGCTGACAACGAAAGCCGGTGATAAGGTAGCGCTGCGAAACGTCGTCGTTTATGAGCCAAGCCGGGGTCCGATCCTGATCGATCGCAAAGACCAGCAGCGAACAGTTACGGTCCGCGCCAACGTTGCGGGACGCGATCTGGGCTCAGTGGCCATAGACGTGCAGACCCTGCTGGATCAAATTCCACGGCCCGTCGGCTATGATCTGACGGTTGCCGGTAATTACGAAGAACAGCAAAAGGCCTTCAGAGAACTGGTCATCTCACTTGTACTGGCGCTGGTGCTCGTATATATGGTGCTGGCCTGTCAATACGAATCCCTGCGTGATCCACTGGTGGTCATGTTTTCTGCTCCCCTGGCGGCAGTCGGTGTGCTGGTGACATTGTTTATCACCAAAACGACACTGAATGTGCAGTCCTACATCGGCTGCATTATGCTGGGGGGCATTGTGGTCAACAACGCGATTCTCCTGGTGGATCAGGCCGGTCGCTTGGCTCGCAAAGGGATGCGCACGCGCGATGCCCTGACGGAGGCCGGCCGGCGCAGATTGCGGCCGATTCTGATGACGACATTGACCACCATCCTCGGCTTGCTACCGCTGGCGCTTGGCATCGGGGAAGGATCCGACGCTCAGGCGCCGCTGGCACGGGCGGTTGTTGGAGGCCTCACTGGATCGACCCTGATTACGCTGGTGCTTATTCCGGTTGTTTATTCGTTATTTCACCCCGACCCGAAAGCGTATCGCAAGTGATGTGCTTTTAGCACCATTCATATTCTTCGCGCTCGATTATGGTGGCCACGCCCTGGCCACCGCCAACGCAGGCATTGGCGCATCCGTATCGGCCGCCCTTGGCATTCAATATGCGGGCCAGGGTGCCGGTCAAACGGATGCCGGTGGCCCCCAGAGGATGGCCGATGGCTGTGCCGCCACCCATGACGTTTACCTTTTGCGGATCTAATCCCAGCTCCTGAATGCAGTTGAGAGCAACGATGCAAAATGCCTCGTTAATCTCCCAGAAGTCAATGTCGCTGGCGTTAAGTCCGGCTTTCTCAAGGGCCTTTTTGCTGGCCGGCACCGGACCCTGCCCCATAATCGTGGGATCCACACCGGCAAATCCAATGGATCGGATGGTTGCCAGAGGTTTGATGCCTTTCTTTTTGGCGGTCTCCCTGGACATCAGCAGCATGGAAGTTGCTCCGGCGTTAAGCGGCGACGAATTTCCGGCTGTAATCACCCCGTTCGGTTTAAAGGCCGGTTTAAGATCCGCCATGCCCTCAACGGTGGCATCTTCCCGCACCGCCTGATCCTGATCCACGGTCAGGGTTTTACCGTCGGCCTGTTCAGCTGCGATGGGAAGAATTTCCTCGTCAAAGAATCCTTCGGACCGGGCTTTGGCAGCCCGCTGGTGGGATTGTGCCCCCCAGTGGTCGATATCTTCTCGGGTAAAATCTGTCTGGGACATCAATTTTTCCGCGGTCAGGCCCATGTTCATGGAGGTCATCATGTCCCAGTGCTGATAGCTGGAATCTGTAAAAAGGGTCATGTTCGGCACGATATGGCCTCTGTCAACCAGCTGCCCGCCCATGGGCACGCGGGTCATATGTTCCATGCCCCCCACCAAAACAACATCGGCAAAATCCTGGGCGATTTCCATGAACCCGATATGAATGCCGGCCATGGCCGAGCCGCACTGCTGATCAACGAATTTTGCCGGTATGGTTTCGGGAAAATTGGCCATAAAAATGGGGTACCGCCCACCATAGGCCCACTGCTCGCTGACGGCTGTTGCGCACCCCAGGAGAAAATCGTCAATTTCCTTCGGGTCCACGCCGGTTCTTTTTATCAATTCCGGCAGCAGCTGCGCTAACAATTCATCGGCCCTCATCTTACAAAACCAGTCCCTGGCCGGATCGTTGGGTCTGGAACGTGATTGGGCTGTCCTTAGATAACCTGCGATAACGACTTCTTTCATGATTGGGCCTCCATTATTTCCTTGATAGTTAAATTGTTTAATAGTTGATTCGTTAAATGGGTCGCTGACCGAAGCATTATTCCTGATAAAACGTCTTGCCCTTCTCAGCCATCTCTTTAATCAAATCCGCCGGTTTGAAACGAGGGCCGTATTGTTTTTCCAGATCGATGAGGTTTTGACAGACATTTTTAAGACCCCACTTGTCCGCATATCGGAGAATACCGCCTCGGTATGGCGGAAAGCCGAGGCCGTAAATCAAAGCCAGATCCATATCCTGAGGCCGGTCACAGATACCTTCTTCAATCATCAGTGCGGCCTCATTAATGCCGAGGGATAGCATCACATCTATAATTTCATCCTTTGACATCTCTCGAGGGGAAATCTGGTTGTCCTGAAGATATTTTTGGACGACATCTACGACTTTGGGGTTGGGTACCGGTTGATCACCACTGTAGTCAAAATAGCCGGCGCCGGTTTTGCGGCCAAAGCATCCGGTCTGGTAAATGAGCTCAGTCAAAGGATGCACTTTATAACGCTGGCCTAATCTTTTCTCGAAGTTTTTGTTGACATGGTAGTTGATATCAATTCCGGTGAGGTCGGCGAGGGTTGCCGGCCCCATGGGCATACCGAAATCGGTCATGGCGGATTCGATGGCAGCCCCATCGACACCACCGGCACTCAAATAAACGGCACCACCCATCAGGCCGCCCAGTTGGCGCGATACATAAAAGCCGGGGCCGTCATTGACCACGATCGGTATCTTTTTTATGGCCCGGGCAAAGGCGACGGAGGTTGCCAGCGTCTGATCAGAGGTCTTTGCGGCACAGATAATCTCCAGAAGCTGCATCCGGTGCGCCGGATTGAAAAAGTGCATTCCGATCATCCGGCCGGGATCGGCAAGTATAGAAGCCATTTCGCTAATCGGCAGTGCTGAGGTGTTGGTGGCCAAAATAACATCATCTCGACAGATGCCTTCCAGCTGCTGCCAGATCTCTTGCTTGACCTGCATGTCCTCCAATACGGCCTCGATGATCAGATCGACATCCTTCATATCCTCCAGTGATGTGGTGGTTTGCAGCTGCTTGTTTAGCAGGTTTTCCAGATCAGCCGGGGTCATTTTTTTCTTCTTAATCGGGTAGTCAAAGGTTTTGCGGATAGATGCAAGCGCCTTTTCAAGGGCTTCTTCGTTGATTTCCCACAAAACGGCCTCAAATCCGCCTTTAAGAAGCACATTGACGATCCCGCTGCCCATCACACCGCCGCCGAGCATACCCACCTTTTTGATTTTAGCCGGTTTAAGGCCTTCAATGCGCGGCAGCCTGCCGGCTGCCCGGGTATTGAGAAAGATGTTGATGAGGTTTTTGGCCACGTCTGAAACCACGCAATCGGCGAACAGCTCTGCTTCGGTTTCCAAATCGGCCTCGATATCGAAACCCAGGCCTTTTTCAAAGGCGTCGAGCGCTTTAAAGGGTGCAATATATCCCTTGGCCTGGGTTGCCGTCATGGCTTTGGCAATTTCGATCATTCCCTTTTTTTCGGCAGCGCTGGGCAGTCGATCATGCCGATTTCTGGTCGTGCGCAATTTGATATTAATCTCGCCCGATATAAATCGCCTGGCGGCTTTTGCTGCCAGATTTACCAGTTGATCCGGTGCTGCAACTTCATCCACCAGCCCTCTGGTATGGGCCACTTCAGCGCGGATGGGTTTTCCGATAGTAATCATTTCCAACGCATACCGCAGCCCGACAAGACGTGGCAGTCGCTGTGTGCCGCCGGCTCCGGGGATCAGGCCGATCTGAACCTCGGGCTGGCCGAGATTCACCCCTTGGGCCGCTATCCGGTAATGACAGGCCATGGCGATCTCCAGGCCGCCGCCTAAACAGTTGCCGTTAACAGCCGCAATCACCGGTTTCGGGCCGGTTTCAATGGCGTTTATAAATTGGTTGTTCTTCTTGAGTCTCGGCAAAAGCTCCTTTTTAGTCTTTACATCTTTAATCTGGGTGATATCGGCACCGGCAATAAAATTTTTTCCGCTGCCGGTCAGAACAATGGCTTTAATCTCCTCATCCTCATAGGCTTCAGTGAAAGCTTCCACCAGCTCCTGTACGAAATGCTGTGAAAGCTGATTGACCGGCGGGTTGTCCATGGTGAACACTGCGACGCCATCTTTAAACTCGACCTTAATGGTTTTGTAATCTGTTTTCATTTTTTTCCTCTCTATCTTTGTTGAAAGGTTCAGGGTTCAACGTTCCAAGGTTCAGAGGTTAAATAACCGCAGAAAAAAGTTGGGCTTCTGAAGTCCGGCCTTCGCCACGTCGCAGAAGGCTTAACGCTGAACCTTTGAACCCAGAACCTTTGAACCTTTAGATACCCCCAAACCCTTCATCTGGAATCTGAATGGCCGCTGCACAGCCGTCGGCGATGGCATTCATTTTTCCCATTGTTGCCGGGAGTTCGGTACTGATAAAAAATTCGGCGGTTTTGATCTGACCCTCGTAGAAAGCCTTATCTTTT
>JASFIX010000271.1:0-5999 GCA_050122435.1 Desulfobacterales bacterium | reverse complement strand
AAAATTTGAACCGCTCATTTTAGATCAGATTAACGCTTTATTGCACAATGATCAGGCGTGTTTGACAGGTAAGACGCAACGCATTTTTTAATAGTTTACATTTGAGGGAGAAAAATAAATTTCACACATGGCCATAAACGGATTATTAAAAATAATATCGAATAGTTAAATTTTATAGCAATTTTATAATTAAAAATACTTGCAGCATGGTCTTTGCAAAACCGTTCGGCTGCCCTCGGCCATGAGCTCGGGCTGAATGGAGCTCACGGCTGAAACCCTCCCCTGTCATGGGGAAGGCTTTTTATATCCGGATAAAAATCCATTTATAATAGTTGACAGATGGGGTGATTATGTGATTTATAATACGACCGGTTGGTATATTATTAAGCGTGGACATTTTATGACGAACAAAGGCATCCAAACGCGTCGAAACATCATCGCAAAAGCGCTGCAGCTATTTTGCGTCAAGGGCTATTACAACACCTCGATCAACGACATCCTGGAAGCCACCGGTTTGACCAAAGGCGGGCTCTACGGCCATTTTGCCAGTAAAGAAGATCTCTGGTATGCGGTTTACGATGAAGCCTTGGCCATCTGGCGCAAGGTTGTATTTGAGGGTATCCAATCCAGTAGTGACCCTCTGGAACGCATTCAAACCCTGATTGAAAATGATCTTAAAACCAAACTCGGGAGCCATATATTTGAGGGCGGCTGTTTTTTCCACAGCATGCTGGTAGAGCTGTCGGGACAATCAGTTGCAATGAGCAGTCGCCTGATACAGGGTTTTAATCAGTTGGCCGGGCTGTTATGCGTCTGGCTGGAACAGGCTGAGCAACAGGGGCAGCTCAAAGAAAATTTAAATTTCAATGAAATAGCCAACTATATCATCATTTCTTTAAACGGCGCGGCGGCTTTATATGCCCCCAGCCGCGACCCAGTCATTCTGGACCAGACCGTTTCCCAGCTTCACTTCTATATCCAACAGCTTAAAAAATAAGATAGTTGGTATTTATTCACCGTCATTACACGATTAGATTATAAATATACCGACCGGTTTAAATATAGTTTTATTTCATAAATTTTTTACTTTTTATTCGATGGCTGCGCAGCGCCCACCCGTTACAGTATTGCAGTTTCAGCGGTTATGGCAGAAATGTTAAAGTTTTTCGGCAATTATGACGATATTATCACTAGAGGCCAATAGAAGCGGTCTCAAAATTAAATCCTGTGCTGAAATTTCCTTCTGAGAAATCCCGCTTTCAGGCGGTATCCCTGGATCTGATATGATTTTTTGAGGCAGCTTTACAAATCGGTCAAAAAAATTCGATTTAGGGAGCCGCCCCATGAAAAAAATTCTCGCAATTATCGCAATCATTTTGATGCCTGCCATTGCTTTTGCCAATTTTTCAATCCAGCTTGATAATAACACCGGGAAAAAAATGTTTTACCTTCTTTATTGGATTGACCATACTTACGACTGGCCGCATCCGTTTAATCTGGCCGGTGGTGAACTGAAAGCCTCAGAAACCATTGATCTTAATTCGAGCTATATAAACGGAAAGTACTTTGTGATCTGGAGCGATGATGGGGACTGGCAAAACAAAGTGATGATGAATGTGAACGACGGTATCAAATCGGTTCATGTGACACCGATTAAAAGCCGTATGAAAAAATAGCATACGCGTTAAGGCCGCTAGATTTTCCGGCCGTTTCGTGCTCACGCAAATACCCGACAAGGAATAAAAAAGGGATATCAGAATTATTCTGATTTCCCTTTTTTACTCTATCCAAGATTCAATTGCCTTCAACCTGGACCAGACAGGTGTTGCAGGGAAAGGCGCCGCCGGGTGACATCATATCTTTGGTGAGAACATTGACACAGCCGCCATTATCAACGCCAGTATCATCCGGCCGAAACCAGGCGCCGGCATCCAGGCTGACAACCCCTTTCATGATGCGATCGGTTACCTTAGCAGTGGTGCGCAGCCGGCCGCGTTCATTGTAAACCATGACCCGGTCTCTGTTCGAAATGCCCCTGGCGGCGGCATCGGTCGGGTTTAACCAGATGCAGTCATCGGCTTTTTGTTTCAAATGGGGAATATTATCGAATTGGGAATTGACCCGGGTTTTGGCATGGGGGCTCACCAGTTGCAGGGGAAATTTTGCGACAAGGCGATCATTGGGGCTTTCCCAGGGTTCGATATACCCGGGGATGGTCGGGATCTGTGGATGGTTCATCCGGGCAATTTTATGGCTGTATATTTCTATTTTACCCGAAGGCGTCTCAAACGGATGCCCTTCAGGATCTTTGATCTGGCTTTTAAATGCCACCCAGGGTTCTTTGAGCTCGACGCGATGAACACCTTCCTGCTTGAATTGTCTCTGGTCGGGAAAACCCGGCGTCGCCTCCAGAAACGCCTTTAACCACTGCTCCGGGGAGCGGTCGCTATAGCCTTCAATCCCCAGGCGGTGCGCCAACTCCGCAAAAATAGCCAGGTCCGAGCGGGTCTCAGGCATTGGCTCTATCACTTTGTTCATGTAAATACAGTAAGGCCCGCCAAGCCAGGGTTGGCCGATATCCTCCTGTTCAAGATAGTGAGTCACCGGCAGAACAATATCCGCATATCGTGCAGTTGGCGTTAAAAACAGGTCGTGTACGACGATAAAATCCAATGTGTTGAATGCTTTAATGCCTTTGTTGACATTTGAAAACTGGTTTAAGATATTGCAGCCCACCACATAAAGCAGTCGGATATCAGCCGGATAACCGCCGGCAGTCCCCGTTAAGAGGGTATCGTAAATTTCACAGACATGGATTTCCGGATTTTTTAATACCGGTACAGGCAAGGACTTAGCTAATGCGCCGAACGGCATACGGTCGGTGCCCCCGGCCACATGACCGCCGGTTACGCCGATATTTGCGGTCATGGCTGCCAGTGTAATGGCTGCGCGATGAAACTGCTCGCCGAAAGCCGTGCGACCCGGTGCCCATCCGGTGCAGAGCGCCGCTGGCTTCAGGGCGGCGTATTCCCGCGCCAGCTGGGTGATATCTTCAGCCGACACACCGCTTATCTGTGAGGCCCACTGTGGGGTTTTGGGAATTCCATCCGTTTTTCCAGTGACATCGGCTTTAAATTTGTCAAACCCGAAGGTGCAGGTTTTGATAAAGTCCCGATCGTAAAGATCCTCGTCAATCATGACATAAGCCATGGCGATCATCACAGCCGTGTCGGTGCCCGGCTTTACGGCAATCCATTGTTCGGCCAGGCTTTCCGCAGATTGGGTCCGGCGGGGATCGACGGCAATTATTCTGGTGCCGTTTTTCTTTGCCTGCGAAAGATAGGAAGCGGTGTATGGTCGGAAACGGGAAACCAGCGGATCCCAGCCCCACAAGATGATGAGTTTGGAGTGCAGCAGATTGTCACGGCTGTTGCCGGTAAATTGGGTGCCCAGGGTGGTATCGCAGGCGAATCGGGCGCCTTCCAGCGAGGTGCTGCCCCAGACGGTGGTGCATCCGCCAAACAGGTTAAAAAAGCGACGTGTGGTTTTTAAAGTATTGTTCAGCGCCCCTTCGTTGCCGTAATAATCCATCAGCAAGGTTGCGTGGGGCCCAAAGTTTTTTTTGACCCGTTTTAATTTTTTAGCCACCGTGTCAAGCGCTTCGTCCCAGGAAATAGGCTCAAACTTCCCACGGCCGCGGTCGCCAATCCTTTTTAAAGGCTGGGTAAGGCGATCGGATGCATAAACGACATGTTTTTGTGAAAGGCCCCGGATGCACGCTTTCAAACCCGGCCCGCGCTGATCGTCGGTGCGGATGCGCGTAATCCGGCCGTCGGCGATGTGCACTTTTAACAGGCAGCGCGCCCCGCAGTCATAGGAGCAGGTGGTGGTGATCATTTTTTCATTCATGCTGAGGATTCTTCCTGATAATTGTTTTTACCACGAAGGACACGAAGCTCACGAAGGCTTAAAACCTTTCTTTATATGTTTTTCTTTGTGCGCTTCGTGCGCTTTGTGGTGAGTTATTCAGCGTTTTTCATTTCTTTGTTCTATACACAATCCGGACCGATCATGCCACCCGAAACTTGCGCGATTCATTATTCGCATTAATATTCAGAAGGATTTCACCGGAATTTTCAATTGGCTTATGATGGTTCCAGAACAGGCCGACACAAATAATCGCAAGGGTATTTTTACCAGTCTGCTTCCAAAATGGGTGACCGCGTTGTAAGATTCCGCCGCATTTTGCGACTAATACATCATAAATCTGACTTTTTTTAATTCGTGCTTATATTTTAAGCAGTTATCCTTAGAGTCTTTCCTAACTAATGGAGTGAAAAATATGAAAACAATTTTTATAATTGGTGCAATATTTTTGATAGGTATCTTTTTATTCGGATTTCAACAGTCAAATGATAACAAACCTAAACAGGAAGAGAAAAATACCCTTATGAAAACAGAATCCAAAAACTACAAGATCGCAACTTTTGCCGGCGGCTGTTTCTGGTGTGTTGAATCGGATTTTGAAAAAGTTGACGGCGTGATTGAAGCCATATCCGGCTATACCGGTGGTGATGAACCCAATCCGACTTACAAACAGGTCTCAGCCGGTGGAACCGGTCATACCGAAGCGGTTCAGGTGCACTATGATCCGGACAAAATCACTTACAAAGAACTGCTGGATGTTTTCTGGCGGCACGTGGATCCGACCGACGCTGGCGGACAATTCGTCGACCGAGGGTCCCAGTATCGACCCGCAATTTTTTATCATGACGAAGAACAAAAGCGCATGGCGGAAGAGTCCAAATTGGAGCTGGAAAAATCCGGTCGTTTTACCAAACCGATTGCCACCGAAATTGTGCCATTAGGTGAGTTTTATATCGCCGAGGAATATCATCAGGATTATTACGACAGGAATCCTCTGCGTTACAAAATGTACCGTTACGGTTCCGGCCGGGATCAGTTTCTGAGCCGTACCTGGAGCGCTGAAGCCAAGCCCGTTGCTCAACCGAAGAAGTCCACGGAAAATTCCAAATATTCAAAGCCCGATGACGCAGTGCTTAAAACGAAATTGTCACCGATGCAATATAAGGTTACCCAGCAAGACGGCACCGAGCCGCCCTTTAATAATGAGTATCATGACAACAAAAAAGAGGGCATCTATGTAGACATCGTTTCCGGTGAACCGTTGTTTGCCTCGGTGGATAAGTTTGATTCCGGCACCGGTTGGCCCAGTTTCACGCGACCGCTGGTGGCCGAAAATATCGTCGAACATGAAGATCGCAAGTTTTTTATGGTGCGAACCGAGGTACGCAGCAAACACGCCGATTCGCATCTGGGCCACGTGTTTCCGGATGGGCCGCCGCCGACCGGTTTGCGGTACTGCATCAATTCGGCCGCTTTGAAATTTATCCCCAGAGAAGATTTGCAAAGGGAAGGCTATGGCGAATATGGCAAAGTGTTTGAATCCGAATCTGCTCAAACAGCGAATTAGTCATTTAGTAAACGCCCAAATGCAAAAAGGGGATCCGATAATGGATCCCCTTTTTCTGTTGAAAACGGATGTCGCCGGATGAGGTGCCTGTCAGGACTGACGTCCGCCGTTCTTAAAAACCTCGTCCAGTTCCACCTGGAAGCCGGTGACCAGCGCGTTGGTTTGGTTGGCCATACCCACCACTGCCATCAGCTCGGCCAGCATTTCATCCGTCATGCCTTTTTTTCTGGCAGCCGCCGTATGGCTGTTGATGCAGTATTCGCAGCCGTTGGTTACGCTGACAGCCACATACAACATCTCTTTGACCAGCGGATCGAGCGCTCCGGAGGCCGTCACCTCTTTAACCCCTTGCCAGGTGCGCCGCAAAAGCTCGGGCTTCACCGCTATGGCCTTCCAGAAGTTGTTGACCCAGTCAATTTGCCGGGTGGCCATTATGTCATCATAAACCGCGCGTACTTCCGGGCTGGCCGCTTCATATTCGATTAGCTTAACCGTTGCCATTTGT
>JASFIX010000270.1:0-5999 GCA_050122435.1 Desulfobacterales bacterium | reverse complement strand
CAATGGGAGTTCCAAATCCGGCATTATTTACTGCTTTTTTTATGCCTTCAGCCAGATAGACGTGTGTTTGGTCCGGAAACCACCATGGCGGACTCATCCGGTGGCCGCTATAACCGGACATCGGATAGGGAGGCGTGTTTTCAGGAGGGGGCGGTGCATCTTCAAATCTGCTGCCGGCCGAAACGCTGATGTAGTCGGCTCCCAGTTCGGCGAATTTTTTGGCAATCTGTGTGCTTTGAAGCAGGGTTGTTCCCGGAGCGGTGAAATCCTCACCATTAATTCTGATGCCGAGGGGATAATGCTCACCGACAACCTGACGCGCTGCTTGATAGACTTCTATCGGCAAACGCATTCGTTTGTTCAAACCACCGCCGTAGGCATCCGTTCTGTCATTGGATAAGGAAAGAAATGAGGAGAGACTATAGGCGTGGGCCATATGAAGTTCGATAAAATCAAAACCTGCTTTTAAGGCGCGTTCGGCAGCGTCTGCATGTTGGCGCACAATAACCGGCAGGTCTTCGGGCTTGAAATCAGAAACTTTTTGTCTCCAGCCGCTTCTGGCGATTTTCAAGAAATGCATGATTTGGATACCGATTTTAGTTTCCGGATTCACCTCACGGACGCTTCGAACAAGGCCTTCTAATTCTTTGGTAAAAATATCATCACTGATGCGCAGATTATAAGAACTGCGTGAAGGCAAAACCACCGCCGCTTCCACGACTAAAGAACCGACACCGCCTTTTGCCTCCCGCCGATATCTGGCGATGAGATCATCGGTGACGTGACCGTCCTCGGTGGCCAATCCGGAAACCATTGAAGTTCGCATGATCCTGTTAGGAAATGTCATGCCCTTCAGATGAATTTGCGAAAAGAGGTTTTCATATTTCATTTCGAATTCCGTTTATTCTCTCCAATCGAGCGATCATTCCAACGTTTCTGCGCCTCTGCTTTAAGCTTTTCTGCGATATCCTTTTTAAGAACCTTTTTATCCGCCTTCCCGGCAGCAGTCAAGGGGATCTCGCTCACGAAAGCGGCACCATTATCAAACCGGCTTTTCGAGATGCAAAATAGGCGATTACGAATGTTAAGACAATAGCTAATCTAATTGACTTTTAAAATGATAGTTGCTTTATTTTATCATTACTTAAGGTAAGCCAATTTGCGATGAAAAAGTTGATCAAAATTGAAAGGATACCGGGTGTTCTGGCGAGCGCTTATGTGAAGGCCACCAGAATGGTCATCCAAAGCTATTATTGCCCGGTGGCTCAAGAGATTGTCGCCAATCTAAACGAGGGTGCCATTTTAGATCTGGGCACGGGTCCGGGTTATTTGCCGGTCGAAATAGTTAAAAGATCTCCATCGATAAACGTTATTGGGGTTGACCTCAGTCGCAAATTAATTGAAATTGCGCGATCAAATGCTGCAAAAGCAGGTCTGACCGATCGCCTTACTTTTAAAGCCGGAAACGCCGGCAGATTGGAGTTTTCAGATTCATCCTTTGATATGGTCATCAGTACCGGCATGCTGCATTCACTCAAAGAACCGGTCAATGTTCTGCAGGAAATTTACAGGGTGCTAAAAACAGGTAGAGAAGCGTGGATTTTTGATCCGGCCAAAGTGGCATCTGCGGTGGATCTGCAGAAATGGAAGGAATCTCTGAATTTGCGGGAACGATTTTTTCTGTGGCTTTTTCAATTATTCGGTTTACATAAACCGATTAAAGCCTATACCCGTGAACAGGCCATTGCGCTGATCGGAAAAACTGATTTTAAAAATTACCAGATTGATGAGCGCGAAAACGAAATCAGAATAAAATTGAAAAAGGATTAATGCTTGAGCTTGGATTCAAGTCACTGGGGTCTTATACAAAAGTCAACATTCTTTGGTATGTACCATTCAAAACACCGTGCGCCTTGAGCCGTGCGGCGTGAACCTGTTTTTTAGTGGAGCCGTAAGTTATGCACATATACCAAAAAGTCTACGAATTTGCCGCCTCCGCCGGTGCCTTTGAGGGATATATTTATCGAAGGCCCAAAGCAGAAATTGACCCTGAAGCATTGACAAGCTGGGTGGATAATCTGCTCGATGCTTATGACAATCTGTCTTCGGAGGTCTTGGACGAATGCCAATTTTCAATTGATCAGACCCTGGGTAGAGCAATAAAATCCCTTGGCCTGCTGTTTGATGATCAAAACGTGCTTGTCAACAAATTGCAGAAAATCGTAAAAGGTGAATTGCCTGAAAGTCCTGATGACTTTCAAAAAGAAAAATGGTTTCAAGGATAATGACAATGGAGTATTGGAGTATTGGAGTGCTGGAGTACTGGAGTGCTGGCTCTGTCAGGTCGAATCAATCTTTCTGTTTATCGAATTACAATACTCCAATACTCCATCGCTCCATTACTCCAGGGGCTGCTATTTTTTAATTTGAGCATTAGCGACATGGAACAATTGGAAATGACCGGCAAGATTATTAGCGGGGCGGGCGAGGGGGCCTATTTTACTCAAATAGATTGGGTGCAGCAGCAGTGCGATGAGAAATTAGGCTTTAAACCCTATCCTGGAACCCTTAACCTGGAAATCTCAGAAGAATTTATTCCTGCCATTGAAGTCCTTGACCAACAAAAAGGGATTGAATTGATCTCTCCTGATCCGAAATTTTGTAATGCCACGGCGTTTCTGGTCTCGTTGGGAGATATCAGCGGTGCGATTATTTTGCCAGAAGAAAAAGTTCGAGTTCACCCTAAAAACATTATTGAGATCATCGCCCCTCTGAACATAAAAGCGTCTCTTAATGTTAAAGATGGTGATTCTGTTACTGTCGTTTTTATCCGTTAACATGACCCAGACGCGTTAACCGGTCAACGGGCCAACAGGCTTAACCTATTTATACTATGTCTGATAAGCAAAAAAAATTAAAAGTGGCAGCCGTGATTTTTGATCTGGATGGAACCCTAATCGACTCCATCGACATTTACTTTATGATCGTTGAAAAGGCCTTGGAAAGACTCAATCTTCCAGGGGTTTCCCGCAGTCGAATTCTGGCGGCGGCAGAAAGTGAGGAGTTTAAATGGGAGCTCATTCTGCCGGCAGATACCATAAAACGGAAAGAAGAAATTGTTGATGAAGCCTGGGCCGTGATCAATGAAATCGCCCCTCAGATGTTTGCGGATAACCTGGAATTAATTCCGGGTGCGGCAGGAATTGTTGAAAATTTGTCTTCAAACGGATTGAAGATTGGCCTGGTCACCTCCACCCAGCGGAAGTATTTAGAAACAAAAATGCAGCCATTGAAGATTGGCGGCGTTGACACCTTGTTTGAAGTCATTATCACGTCCGATGACGTTGAAAAAAGAAAGCCGGCTCCCGACCCCCTTATCATCTGTGCACAACAGCTGGACGTAAAACCGGGCAATTGTGTTTATGTCGGTGATACCACGACCGATATTAAAGCCGGCAAGGCGGCCGGGATGCTAACCATTGGTGTTCTTACCGGTTTTGATGAATACGAGGCCCTTGAGAGAGAAAAACCGGATGCTATCGTAGAAAACATTCAAAATTTGCAAGAAGTTATTGAAGTGTAGTGTTTTCATGGGTTTGCTTTAAACTACTTTTGGCTTGACAAGACTACCAGCGAGCGGTAGCTTACTTAGGCTCTCTCACGCATGCAGGAGCCAGAAATAATCAATGCTCCCACTGATGTGCATTTCCCATTCTTTTGTTGTTGCGATAACCTCTCATCTGGAAAAGAAGGCACCTGATTGTGGCAACGATGCTCCTCCCCAAATTTGAACACCTTTGCCCGACATCTATACAAGAGGCGGCCCAATTGCTTGGCAGGCATGGTGACAATGCCCGTCTGGCTGCAGGCGGCACCGACCTTTTTCCTCGCATGAAGCAGGGCCTGATCTGTCCCGAAATAATTATCAGTCTCAAAGGTTTAAATGTCGATCCCCCTCAGATCAGCCCTAAAGGTGATTTGCATATCAATGCCCTGTTAACGCTGGCAGATATTGCCCGCTCTCCTGAGGCGATTGAAAAAGCGCCGCTGTTGACAGAAGCAATTGCCTGTGTCGGATCCAATCAGGTCCGCCACATGGGGACGCTGGGAGGCAATATCTGTCTGGAGAATCGTTGCACTTACTACAATCAATCCCATACATTTCAATTTGTTGAACCCTGCTTCAAGCGTGCTGGAGACCGCTGTTACCTGATTCCCAGAGGCAAAAAGTGTATGGCGGTATTTTCAGCCGATACGGTACCGGCCCTCATTTGCCTGAATGCCAGGGTGGAGATTGTCGCAGCCGAAGGTCGTCGACAGCTGCCTGTCGAACAGCTTTACACGGGCGATGCCTTAAAACCGTTAGCCCTTTCGCGTGATGAAATCATCAGCGAAGTCATCATTGCAAATCCACAAACGGTGCGGGGTGCCGCTTTTACCAAGTTCAGCCTACGAGGCGGCCTCGAGTTTGCGGGGCTTACGATCGCCATTTACCTGGAGATGGCCAACGGAAGCACTACCTGTACCACTGCACGCATCACAGTTGGCGCAGTTGCAAGCGGGCCCGTTCGGGCCTCTAAAGCCGAAAAGGCCATGACCGGCGAAACGTTTTCCGATAAACTTTTTCAGAAAATAGCCGAAATGGTTGCCGGCGAGATCCGCCCTGTGATGCATCACGGATACTCGGTCCCGTTTCTGAAGGAATGCTTGAAAGTTCAGACCTACAGAACACTTGCATTGGGAGCCGAACGCACCGGTCAATATAATAAGAAGTAAAATAAGAGATCAGGAGATAAGGAGTGAAAAGACTGATTGAACTCAGCATTAATAATGAAACCCGCGAGCTGGCCGTGGAACCCAACACCACCCTGGCCGAAGTTATTCGAGATCAAGTGGGTTTGACCGGCACCAAGGTGGCCTGCGGAACCGGCGAATGCGGCACCTGCACGGTGCTGATAAACGGTCGGCCGATATTATCCTGTCTGACATTGGCAGTCGATTGCCAGAAGCAAGACATTTTAACTATCGAAGGATTGTCGGAAGGAGAGGCGCTGACAACGGTTCAGCAAGCCTTCCAGGACTGCGGTGCCATTCAATGCGGTTTCTGCACGCCGGGCATGGTGTTATCCACAACCGCATTGCTGGAAGCCAATCCCCATCCGTCGACATCGGAGATACAAAAGGCCCTCGAGGGTCATCTATGCCGCTGTACGGGCTATAATAAGATCCTTGAAGCAGTCCAGCAAGCTGCAGCGGCGGTTTCACCTAAGGC
This sequence comes from Desulfobacterales bacterium, assembly GCA_050122435.1. GTDB lineage: Bacteria > Desulfobacterota > Desulfobacteria > Desulfobacterales > JAHEIW01 > JAHEIW01. The sequence continues at coordinate 727 of JASFIX010000270.1, read as the reverse complement.
GAAATAAAACGAGCAAGTGGCGATTCTTAAAAAACTTCCATTTAAAGGCAATAGATGTCGCAAGACAATAAAATAGCAAATGATTTAAAATATGTCGGGCAGCGAATTCCACGCAAGGACGGGCCCGAAAAAGTGACCGGTCGGGCGAAGTATACCGGAGACATCCGTATGCCCGGTATGCTGATCGGCCGTATTTTGCGCAGCCCGCATCCCCATGCTCACATCCTCAATATTGATACCTCACGTGCCGAGCAATTAAATGGGGTTAAAGCGGTGATCACGGCGCGGGATACCTCCGGCATAAAGCATGGGTTCGTGGAAACCCCGCGATACCCGCCGGATCAGTATCCTCTGGCAAAGAATCGCGTTCGTTTTGTGGGTGAAGAAGTCGCGGCGGTCGCCGCCACGGATCCCTATATCGCAGAAGAAGCCCTCAATCTTATCCAGGTGGAGTATGAGCCACTGCCTGCTGTTTTTGATCCCGAAGCGGCCATGCAGCCCGGGGCGCCTGAAATTCATGCGACCCATCCAAAAGTAAAGGAGCCCTTCGTTAATATTGCCGGGAAAACGGAAACCGCATGGGGCGATGTTGAATCTGCTTTTGCCCAGGCAGATTTTGTTCGCGAAGACCGTTTTGAGAGCCATTTAAGAACCCACGGATATTTAGAGCCTCAAGTGACCGTGGCCAGTTATGAGCCTGGAGACAAGCTCAATGTGTGGACTTCCT
>JASFIX010000269.1:0-6008 GCA_050122435.1 Desulfobacterales bacterium | reverse complement strand
GCGCTCATGGAAGGCGCGAGTAACGCCCAGGGTTTCCAAGATTTTTGTCGCATGTATTCTCACAGGATTGAAAGAACAATAAATTAAAAATAATTTGGCTACACCACATTTAATTGAACTCCGGCTTAAAGTCAAGGGCGACGATCTTAAAAGTACCGGTATTTAAGTTTGATTCCGGTTATAGAATCAGTATTGAAGCTTATTCGCGGAAATTTGCATCTTTAGTAGATTAAGATTTTCAAATTATGATTATTTTTTTGTCTCAATCACGTTCAAGTCAGTATTTTAGGGCATTTATTTACATATACCATTAAAAATTGATGATTTGAAAGAATTGGTACGCTTGACCTACTTAGAAATTTTGTATAGGAATCTAATCAACAAAAAAATATTGGTTGAAGATGCTGATCATGAGTAGATTTTCAGCAATCCGTAAGAGCGGCGCAGGCATCAATTTCTTACCGAGGTCTTCAAATGATTGATAAAATCTGTCTGTTAAAAAGTGTGCACCAGCATTTCAAGGACGGTATGACTGTCATGGTTGGCGGATTTGGAGTCCCCGGAACGCCATTTACCCTCATCGATGGACTCATAGAAGCGGGAGTTTCTGATCTTACCCTCATTAAAAATGAGGCCAACGAAGACCATATGGGATTATCCAAGTTGATAGAAGCGGGGCGTGCCAGCAGACTCATAACCTCTCATCTTGGCTTGAATGCCACGGTTATCGACATGATGAACAGGAAAGAACTCGAGGTGGAGTTTCATCCTCAAGGCATTTTGGCTGAAAAGATACGGGCAGGTGGTGCTGGATTATTAGGCATTCTGACGGATATTGGGATAGATACCATTCTTGTGGAAAATAAGGAAATGATCACAATCAATGGGCAGCATGCGGTGATAGAATCAGCTTTACGCGCCGATTTGGCGCTGATTCATTCTGCCGTGGCTGATCCTTTTGGAAATCTTGTTTATGAAAAAAGTGCTCGTAATTTCAACCCGATAATGGCCACCGCGGCCAATATTGTGATTGTTGAAACCGAGAGGCTGGTCGAACACGGGGCTTTGGAACCAGACTCAATCCATACCCCCGGCGGTTTTGTTGACCATGTCGTCGTGTTAGAAAAGCTCTCAGACGAATACGGAATTTTGGAGCATCATGTCGTTTAAAGAAAAAATTGCGAACCGCGCTGCCGCTGAAATCCATGAGGGCCAGATCATCAATTTGGGAATCGGCATACCAACGCTGATACCCAAATATTTGGCTGGCAAGAAAAAGGTGATTGTACACTCTGAAAATGGTATTCTCGGAATGGGAAATCCCTGCAAACGCGGCCAAGCAGACCGCAATTTGATCGATGCCGGCGGTACCTATGTCACCATTGAACCTGGGGCTTCATTTTTTGATAGTGCACTATCTTTTTCGCTGATCCGCAGCGGTCGGCTAGATCTATCCATTATCGGGGCATTGCAGGTATCGGCGACAGGGGATATAGCCAATTGGATCATTCCGGGTAAATACGCTCCGGGAATTGGTGGCGGTATGGAGCTGGCTCAGAAATCACGGCGGTTAGTTATTACGACCACCCACACAACCAGGGATGGAAAGCCCAAAATTCTGGAACGATGCGATCTGCCGCTGACCGCCAAAGGCCGTGTGAATACAATCATCACCGAACTGGCGGTTATAGAGGTTGTAAACGATGGACTGCAGCTCAGAGAACTCGCCGAAGAAACTGATATAGATACTGTTTTATCGCTCACCGCTGCGGATATTCGCATACCACAGGGGCATATCCCCAGGTTTTAAGCGCATCAATATAAAACGACCTGCCTGTTGATTTGAAGCAAATCAATTATAGCGTAATTGGAAAAAGTATGAATATGAATGCTCAGGAAACACATATCATTAACGCTGTCGATGCCATGCAGAACGACATTGTGGATTTGACAAAACGCCTGGTAAGCGAGCCCAGCACTTTAGGCAACGAAGCGTCGGTTTTAGCCTTAATGGAAGCAAGCCTTGAAGAACTCGGTTTGCAGCCGAAGAGAATACCGATCGATGTAGAGAAACTATCCTCTTCCGAGGGATTTGCACCTGTTCCATGGGAATATGAAAACCGTTACAACCTTGTCGCCACTGAACCTGCAGCAGGCAAAGGTGGTCGCAGCGCGTTGTTTAACGGTCACCTGGATGTCGTCAGCCCTGAACCTGAAGATTTGTGGCAACGGGATCCCTTCAAACCGGTTATTCGGGATGGCTGGTTGTACGGGCGTGGGGCGGGAGACATGAAATCCGGAGTGGCAGCCATGGTGTACGCCCTGCACGCTTTAAAAAAGGCAGGGTTCGGGCTTAAGGCACCCGTAACCATAGAGTCCGTTATCGAGGAGGAGTGCAGTGGAAACGGTTCTTTGGCATGTGTTTTAGCAGGACATGATGCCGATGCCATAATGATTCCTGAACCATTTGGCCCGACGATCCTCACCCACCAGGTCGGAGTGGTGTGGTTCAAAATCATTGTAAAAGGGGTCCCCAGTCATGTGCTGGCAGCTCCAGCGGGAACCAATGCTATTGAAAAAATTTTTCCTTTGATTGCAGGATTACGCCAGCTTGAATCGGAACTGAATAATTCCAATATCCCTGTACCATACGATAAAATTGACCATCCAATAAATTTGAACATTGGCGTCATAAAGGGTGGCGATTGGCCGTCGACGGTTCCAGCGGAGGCTGAATTTCACGCACGGTTGTCCTATTTTCCTGGTATCAGCTTCCAAGAAATCAAGGAACAAATTATTCGGGCTGTGGAACGAGCCTCTATGGCTGATCCATGGTTATCCGAAAATCCACCGAAAATCGAGTTTTATGGATTTCGCTCCGATGGCCACAGTATTTCTAAGGATCTGACAGCATTACGAACCTTAAACGATAGTCACCAGGCTTTAACCGGAAATGAGGCTGCAGAATATATTGCCACCTGTACAACCGATCTGAGAGCGTTTATTCATTTTGGTCGAGGGCAAGCAACCTGTTACGGTCCCATCGCTGAAAACATTCATGCTGCAAACGAACGCGTAAATATAGACAGTGTAATACATGTTGCACGAGTATATGCTCTTTTTTTAGCGCGCTGGTGCGAGTTGGTAGAATAAGCCTGATAGAGGAATTCCCCATATGGACTCACCCTTGGCCCGGGTCATCTTGGCCTTATTCGGCGGGTACCTCCTTATTCTGCTGTTTTTATCTGTTTATGATTGGATCGTAGAGGAATATCCGAGACGCCCCACCCAACCACCGAGTTCAGAGCGTATTCAGCATCCCTTTTATCATGAAGAAGTCGCCAAAGCTCTACAACGATTTTCCCGACTACCAAAACCCGAAAAAGCTGCCATTAAAGAAAACTTGGAATCTAGTTTGATTTCCATGGAACAATGGCTGACACATCTTGGCCAATCAGATTATCAGATAATGTGCATGGGCGAGCTTCATGAGGAATCAACACGCAATTTTCTCGCAGAAGAATTTTTCGCTAAGTTTAGCACCGATGTCCTTCTACTTGAGGCTACCCCTAAGAAATTGAAACGTTTAATCAAACGAATGGACGCTGGCAGGGATTATTTCCCATTACTGGATGCTGATATAATGAAAATACTTCGTGCCGTTAAGGATAGGAACCCGGCTATCAAGATCTGGGGTATTGAAGAAACCGATGAACAGCAAAATGGACAGCAGGGTCATTCGAATTCACGAGATCAATCCATTGCCCATAACTTCTGGAACAGATTCCAACCGGGGAGGCTTCACATTATTTTGTTTGGAGCTTTACATTGCACGAACAAGCCGAATTGGCTTTTCAAACACCTCTGCAGCCAAGCTTCTCTCCCTCTAAAAGAACGGATGTTAAACGTGCGGGTACTGGGTGAACATCAAAATGGACCATTGGAAGCTTTTGTGTACTTTTTGGACGAGATCGGGATCGAAAAAAAACACTTTGTCATCCCCAACACCAACTCGCTGCATCCCCGAATCTACGAGTTGTTTCAGTTGCTAAACCGGCAAACTCTGGAAAAGTATCGTTCTTTGATTGTTTTCCGCATGTGATATTCATTTTATATCTCAAGTCTAAAAACCGCTAATTACGTTTCTTTCGATCATTTTTTTTCGATATATTTTATCCGTTCCAAGCCTTCAACGCGCTCATCAGTCCAGCGGCGCACTTTATATTCAAAACGGGGCAAGCTGCCGTAGGGGACCTCTTCCAAGGCCATGGGCACCTGGGTCATTTCTTTTATTTTTACCCCCAGCCGCCTTAGAATTGTCTGTTTGGCTGTGTCATCCAGAACCGTTTTCTTAAATTCCAGGCTGATCCGGGCCACCTCCTGGCCGGTTTTATCGATGAACACCCGGCCGTTAGATTCCTCGATTTCGTCAAATGAAAATACAGCCTCGTCGACGGTCTGGGGCCAGACGTTAGTGGCTATTATTTTAATAAGGTGTCAGGTTTCAGGTGTCAGCAGACAGAGGATAGAAGTTAGGCGGTAAATGGTAAAAATTGGAAGTAGCGCGGGTTTCTGTGCCCTCTTGATCTGGGTTTGTTCAGCATTTTATTATTTTATTCAATAGTTATTTATTTTCAATATCGATAAATTAAAATTATATAATTAATGTAATGCTTTAATAAAAATAGCCTCGAGTTTTTCTGCTTTCTCTCCTCCATTCATCTTTTTGCTGACACCTGACACCTGAAACCAACTGAATTCTGGGTTGGAAATAATGAAGGCACTGAGAAAGTCAACGGAATGTTGCTATGAAGACTCGGGCAAGATTAGATTCCCAGATAGGATTCGCGAATGTAATCCGTTTCCAGAAGTTCGGAGGCTTTGCCTTCCATGGCGATGGATCCGTTTTCCAATAGATAGGCCCGGCTGGAAATTTTGAGGCTCTGATGGGCATTTTGTTCTACCAGCAGAATCGCAACCCCCTCCTGATTAATCTTCTGGATAACCTGAAAGACCTCCGCCACCAGCATGGGAGCCAAACCCAATGAAGGTTCATCCAAAATCAGAAGTCTGGGCAAAGACATCAATCCCCTGCCGATTGCCAGCATCTGTTGCTCGCCGCCGCTGAGGGTTCCGGCCAATTGGGAATGCCGGGTTTTAAGAATCGGGAAAAGCCCATATACCCAGTCCAGGGAATCCGCCAGTTTTTCTCGTGCGCGGCTGAGATAGGCCCCCATTTGCAGGTTCTCCAAAACGGTCATTTCGGGAAAGAGCATCCGCTCTTCGGGGATTTGGATCAATCCTTGTTCGACAATCTTGTTTGCCGACCACTGATGAATATCGCGGCCCTCAAAACGGATGGTACCGGCCCTGGGTCGAATAAATCCGCAAACCGTATTGATGGTGGTGGTCTTGCCGGCGCCATTGGCGCCCAACATAGATACGATTTCACCCGACTCCACTGTTGCCTGAATATCAAACAGGGCCTGGTAGTCTCCGTAAAATACGTTAATTCCGTTAATCTCTAACACAGTAATGACCTCGTATTCATGACCTTCATCAACTTTCTTCCTTCTACGCCTCTTCTTTTTCACCCAGGTACGCCTCGATTACCTTGGGATCGGAGGAAACCTCCCGGGGCATGCCTTCCGCAATTTTAACGCCATAGTTGAGCACCATGATTTGATCGGAAAGATCCATCACCGCTTTCATGATGTGTTCGATCATCAAGATCGTAATGCCCCGGGCGCGGATCTGTTGAATGGTCTCCATCATCTTAAGGGTCTCGGCCGGTATCAGTCCGGCCGCAATCTCATCTAAAAGCAGCAGCTCGGGTTGGGTGCCCAGGGCCCTCGCCAGTTCAAGACGCTTTTTGTTCAAATGGGATAATTGGTCGGCCAGGGCTTCCGCATCGCTTTCCAGGTCAAGAAATCGAAGAATGTCCATGGCCTCTGATTTTGCCGTTTTGAGATCCGGCGCATCTTTTCTGCCGTAAAAAATACCAATGA
>JASFIX010000268.1:0-6049 GCA_050122435.1 Desulfobacterales bacterium | reverse complement strand
TAGAGGTATTGTATGAACGTATCGAATATCATCAAACAGCATGTGGACGAAAATCCGGATGCAACAGCCATTATATTTGAAGAACTGCGCATCACCTATGGGGGATTTGATCGATTAATAAATCGGCTTGCCGGCGGACTGCTAAAATTGGGCTTAAAGCGCGGAGAGGTGTTATCCCTTTTTTTGCCGAGCATTCCGGAGTTGATCATCGGTTATCTGGCGGCGGTTCGGGCGGGGTTGATCGTTAATGTGGTAAACGCCATGCTCAGAGAGCAGGAGGTGGCTTACATCTTAAAGGATTGCGCCACCCGTGCCATTTTGGTGGATTCGAAAAGACTGCCAATACTGGAAGCAATCAGGCCAGAGGTTGAGTCTTTAAGCACAGTGATTGTAATCGGAATGTCGGAAAGCAATCCATATGACTCGTATGAATCCGTGCTGAATTCAGGTAAAGACCAATTCGAAACTGTTGACTTCCAAGATAACGACCTGTGTCATCTGATGTATACATCGGGTACGACCGGTCGACCCAAAGGCGTTATGGCCACTCATCGAAATGTCTGGCACAACGCCACCAATTTTGGAAAGATCCATTTCCAACCAACGGATACCATCATGGTGGCCACGCCAATCTTTCATTGTTGGGGACTGGTCAACGGAACCTTTGGGATGCTGTCTAGAGGTGGCACCGTGATTACGGTAGAGCGATTTTATCCGGATCGCACCCTGGGCGATATTGAGCGCCTTAAGCCAACCATTTTTCAGGGCGTACCGCCCATGTTCAACCTGCTGCTCAGGCAGCCGGAATTGGACAAGCGCGAAATCTCCTCGGTTGTCTTTTGTCTCTCGGCGGCTACCAAAATGCCGGAAAACCTGATTCGTCAGGTAGAACAACGGCTCAGTTGGCGTTATGCAGAGGCCTGGGGGCTTACCGAGGTCTCGTGTGTGGGCACGACCGCCCCTTATACGGAAACCCGCATCGGCTCCTGCGGCAAGGGTATGGACGATGCCGAGATCAAGGTGGTGGATGAGCAGGGTGTTGTGTTACCCGCCGGTCAACAGGGAGAATTGTGCATTCGCGGGACTTGCGTGACAAATGGGTATCTCAACAAGCCGGAAGCCACGAAAGAGGCGTTCGATGCAGAAGGCTGGTTTCATTCAGGTGATGTCGCTTACATGGACAGCGATGGATACGCTTTCATTGTGGATCGCAAAAAGGATATGATCAATGTGGGCGGCGAAAAGGTGTTTCCATCCGAGGTCGAAGACATGATGTTATCCCACTCCATGATTAAAGACTTGGTAATTGTGGGCATTCCCGACGATCTCAAAGGCGAAGCGCCCAAAGCCTTTATCGTGCTCCGGGAGGGAGCGTCCGCCACGGAAGAGGAAATCAGGGCATATTGCAAGGAAAAAATGGCCCCTTACAAGGTGCCGGTGGCGGTTGAATTTATTGCGGAAGTGCCGCGGGCCGCATCGGGCAAGGCCCTGAGACGGCTACTGCGTGACAAGGAATGGGGCAAAAATGCATAGAAGTGGATTCAAAATCCCATCTAAGGCCCAATGGCTGCGTTGCAGGCCTCCGGTAAATGCTCACATACCCATATGTATGCTGCGCTTTCCCGATCGGCCTGACGCCTTGCTCTTGGACCTAATCTGAGGTTTTGAATCCAATTCTAAAGGGAGGAAACTGCGATGAAAAAAGTATTGACCAGTCTCGAGGAGGCGGCCAGGCTTGTTCAGGACGCAGATCTGGTAACCTTCGGCGGGGCGACTTTCCACCGGGCTCCGATGGAGTTCGTGCGGGAACTGGTGCGTCAGGGCAAAAAAGAATTGAATCTGATAGACCGCGAACCTGCCATGGACTTTGATCTGCTCATCGGGGCCGGATGTGTCGCCAAAGTGCGAACGGGGATGCTGGGCTTTGAGGTCTTTGGAATGGCGCCCAATTTTCGCAAGAAGTCGGAGAAAGGGGAGATCGTCACTAAAGAAGGGGCCTGTCAGCCGATCATTGCCGGATTTCGTGCCGCCGCAATGGGCCTGCCATCAATCCCCGTGAAAGGGATGCTGGGCTCCGATCTGCTGACAATCAGCGAGGTGGTCGGCAGTCAGACAGAGATCAAGGATCCCTTCACCGGTGAAACCATGATTGCCGTGAGGGCCATCGAACCCGATGTTGCGGTTATTCACGCCCAAAAGGCGGATGAATTCGGCAACGTAAGGATCGAAGGTCCTTTTTATGAAGACGTCATCAAGGCCAAGGCGGCAAAAAAAGTGGTGGTAACCGTAGAGGAGCTGATTTCCAATCGCGATATCAGAAAAATGCCAGAGGCGACAACCATACCGCACTTCATTGTAGATGCCGTCGTGGAAACGCCAAAAGGCGCCTATCCTTGCTCCTGTTTTAATTATTACGATGCGGCCTACGATCACATCAAAGCCTACCTCAAGGCAGCAGCTCAGGATCAATTTGAACAATATCTGGACAACAACGTCTACAGGAGGGCGAGCGCATGAATGCAAAGATCGAGACACCGGATTTGATGATCTATGCCATGGCCTTGGAGATCGAGAATTTCAACACCGTGCTTCACGGGGTTTCCTCACCCCTGCCGGTTTTAGCCATGAGCGTGGCGCGCAAAACCCATGCGCCGGATATGGCCTATATATCAGGAGCGGAGGGGGTCGACCCCGAGTTAGACAGGGTTTACCCATCATCCTTCGATGCGCGTTTAAATCGCAACGCCGTGGCTTACTTCGGTCTCCACGAGGCATTTGACCTGGCCCAGCGGGGCGAGCTGGATGTTATGTTTTTAGGGGCGGCCCAGGTCGACTGTAATGGCAATACCAATCTCAGCCTCATCGGAGATATTAAGCGGCCAAAAGTTGTGTTGCCGGGCGGGGCGGCCTCCGCCTTTTTGATGCCCATCACACCAAAGGTTGTGATCTGGGTCACACGGCATTCCAATCGGGTTTTTGTTGAGGAAGTGGATTTTGTGACCGGCCAGGGTTATAATAATCGTTCCGAGCAGTATAAAGCGAATGAGATTGTGGTCATATCCAATCTGGCCGTGATGAACTTCAAAAATCCGGAACGGATGATGCAGATCCAGCATTATCATCCGGGCCACACGATTGAAGAAATCAAGGAAAATACCGGGTTTGATCTGCGGGTGGCACCTGATGCGTCGGAAACCCCGGTCCCAACTCAGGATATCGTTGACCTCATTGCGGAAATCGACCGGGACGGTGTACGACTCAGCGAATTCCATTAAAACCTGAGCTCCGGGCAGGAAACAATTATCGCATAAAGGAGAATCATCCATGGCGCCATATACCGGCAGGCAAAGAGTTTCCGCAGCCTTTAAAAAAACATTTAGTGATGCGGACGTAAAACTTGATCGAATTCCGGCGTATCCCATTCTGGGCCACCACAGTGCCCAGCTGGTCGGTGCCTCGATCAGGGAGTTTCTGTTGGATCCGAAAATTTTTGTGAAAGCCCAGATGGCCGCGTATGAGCGCTACCAGCCGGATATCATCGTCATGGAGCGGGATCTGCTGATGGATGTTGAAGCCATGGGCAATGAACTCAAATTTCCCGAAGACAGTATGTGCATATCCACCAAGGTGGCGCTCGAAGATAAGGGCAAATTGAGCAGCCTTCAACTTGCCGATCCCACCAAAGACGGCCGTATCCCGGATTATCTGGAAAGTTTGGCTGAAGCCAAAAATACCATCACCGATGCTATCGTCTCTGCAGTGATTGCCGGCCCCTGGACGGTTGCCATCGGCCTAAGAGAGGCTGAACGACTGCTGCGGGATGCAATGAAAGATCCGGATTACGTCCATGAACTCATGGCGTTTTGCACCCAGGAGTCTATCCGGGTCGGCGACGCGGTGTATCCCCTTAAGGTGGGGCTCAGCTTTTCCGAGGCCCCGGCCTCATGCAGCCTGATTTCTCCAAAGATATACCGAGAATTTATCTTTCCATATCACAAACAGATCGCAGATCATTTTAAGGAGAAAAAGGTGGGAACCGGCCTTCATATTTGCGGATATGCGGATCCCATTATAGAAGACATGGTACATACGGGAATGACGAACCTGAGCATAGATGCACCTTCGGATCTTGAGAGGGCTCTGGCGTTAACCCGGGGCAAGGCGGTGCTCATCGGTAATATCGACACCAATCTTTTCTTTTCCGGCAGCCGGCAGGATATGGAGCAGGCCATAAAAAATTGTATTGCAGTGGCGCCCGATGACAGTGGATATATCCTGTCCAGCGGTTGCGAAGTGCCCGGTATCGCACCCCCGGAAAAGGTGGCGTGGTTCATGGAAATCGTTAACGAACTTTGCCTTAACGCGTAAATAAATGAGAGCGGGTAAGCCGGATTCGTTTATTCTTTCTGTTTGCGGTGGACAGCGAGCATCGTGATATCATCAGATTGGGGGGCATTGTCGACATGACGAAACAGATCGGTTTTGATTCGCTCGATTAATTCACTCGCTGACGCGACCGGGGCCTCAATCAGTGTGAGAAACCTATCTTTGGTGAACAATGTCCTTTGAGGCGAAAGGGCCTCGGTAACCCCGTCGGTGTAGCCGATCAAACTGTCACCATACTCGAACTGGGCCTGCTGGACTTCAAATTCGGCACCGGTGATGACGCCGACAACAGGTCCTTTTGCTTTTAGGGTTTGCTTTATTCCTGAGGGACCGATAATGCAGGGAGGTTCGTGCCCTCCGTTGATAAAAAAAAGATCACCGGAGACTGGATCGAGCACTCCAAAAAAGAGAGTTGCAAACATGACCTCTTGGCCGTGTTCCTCGGAGATATAGTCATTGGTAAGGGATACGGCCTGCAGCATTTGGGCGACGTCAGCTTTCAATGTTGATTTATTATCCTGTTTTGATTTCGTTACGGACCAGCCGCTCAGACTGATTTGTCCGGAAAAAACACGTATCAGGCTACGGAAAAGGGCCATATAGAGGGCCGACCCCACTCCTTTGTCACATACGTCTGCAATCACCAGTCCGACGTAATTCCCTGGTAACATAAATACATCGTAAAAATCCCCGGAAACCTGTCGGGCGGGATGAAAACAGGCGTTAATTTCCCATCCGGGAATCCGGGGAATATCGGCAGGTAAAAAATCCCTTTGAATTTTTTTTCCTTTTTCAAGCTCGGCATTCAGCGCTTTCGAGTAGTTTGATAATTTGGCATAGAGGCGCGCATTTTCCAGCGCGATCGCTATCTGTCCGGCGATCATTTTCATCAATTCAGCGGTTTCCTCGCTGAAATGGCCGGCTTGTGCATGTAGCAAGGTGAGCAGACCCAGAAGTTTTTCATCTCTCAGAATGGGCACTGCCAGGGCTGAGCGAACGGTGTAGGGTTGATCCGGGAGGTCCAACCAGCGATCGTCTTCTTTGGTATCCACAATTAACCCCACCTCGCGATGCCGGCGAACCCATCCGGCCAGGCCTTTGTCTAAAACATGCCCGATGAGCTTAGAGCGCTGCTCCGGGGTTGTGTCACTCCGGGTCAGGATACTCTCTATCACTACGCCCTTGCGATCGAGTAGAAAGAGGCTTCCTTTTTCGGCGCCGGTTAATCCTGCAAAAACTTCCAGCGTCTTCTGCAGAATTTTAATCAGCATTTTATCTTTTCCCGGGGAGCGTGCCAGGGATACAAATTTCTCAAGCAGTTTGCTCTGGGCTTTAAACGCCGATTTTTCATTCTTTAACCGGTTCAATTCCTCTGTGAGCGCACTAGGTTCCTTCAATTTAAACTACCTCTTTTGATGTCAGGTTGGATTGCGGGGAAAGGCAGAGCATCATCATGGCCTGTCGGGATTGGAAAAATTTCGTTTGACTGCTGCTAGTCAATGCATGTATAAATTGATATAATTACCAAAATCATACATCAGTTGCTGAAACAATACAACCTCCTTCAGCAAAGGAGGCCTTCGATGTTTAACCAAATTCTTATGGCCCTGAAATTTGGTGCAGCATCTGAGTTTGCGCTGGTCAAAGGTATTGAGCTGGCCCG
>JASFIX010000267.1:0-6056 GCA_050122435.1 Desulfobacterales bacterium | reverse complement strand
TGATATGCCGATATTGTCTTACTACCCAAATTGCGCAGCACGAGTTGGCCGTTTTCGGCCTGAAAAAGATTGACCGGCAACAGATCGTCTCCCGCTCTGGCGGCCTGGCGAGGATTATTAAAGTCGTATACCCCGCCGATGCCTTTATAGCGGTTGGTCTTCATCGCGGTCGATACGGCTTTGTAATCTTTTACATTGCCGACTTTTTCAACCGCCGCCGCCCAGGCCATTACGCCGTCATACACACAGGGTACAACGCTGATTGGCATGGAATCGGTTTTAAACATTTTTTTGTATCTGGCTTCGAGGGCCTGGCCTTCCGGCGTCACTTCGGGTGGAATCGCCAGGGCTGCGTAGCCGGTAAACCCATCTGCGTATTTGGCGGCAACCTCCATAAAGGAGGGGATGGAGACGGCATAGCCCAGGTCCACCAGGGAGTTGGTCGGATTTTGCAGGTATTGATCCGCAAAAGCGGCGATACTTTCAGGGGCGTAGATGCTTAAAAATACCAGAGCGGGGTCATGGGCCCGAATTTTTGTCAGGATGGGGCCCCAGGCATTGGTGGCTGCCGGCGTCTGTTCATATATGACCAGATCCAGCCCGTATTGCTTGGCCTGTTCCTTTAAGGCCGCTGCGATTTTTTTGTCCCAATCGTATTCACTGTATACCACGGCCATCTTCTTGTTGGGCAGTTTGTAGCCAAAGCCCATGAAGGTTTCGATGGTTTTTGAAACATAAGCCGGCTCATTATCACCGGCCTGGAAGACATTCCAGTACTGACCAGGATCATCTTTCACCATACCCGTGGCAACAGTGGAAGCATTATTGTTGATGTAAGGGACATCGTACTTGCCGAAAGCCTGTACATCCGGGCCCATGGCATTACAAGCGGTGACGACCACATCAACTTTTTCCTTCATGACCAGGACTTCCGCAGCCGAGATCAGTTTTTCAGGCAGCATATCTTCGACATCAAACGACACGACTTTGAGTTTTCGCCCCAAAAGCCCGCCTCGGGCGTTAATATCTGCCACAGCCATCTCTGTCGCGTTCAACATCACATTGCCGTCAGAAGCATAATAACCTGTAAGCGGATTGGGTGCGCCCACTTTAATGGGTTCCGCCGCCATTGCCTGGAGGCTGAATAGAACTGAAACAATTAAACCAGCGATTAATAAAAAACGTTTGGCTTTCATCGGGTTGTACTCCTTTTTTATTTTTATGTGATTATAATTTAAGCGTTAAAATTGACATTCAAATGAATACATGGTCAGCTAGCGCTCACAACCAGTATTTCTACATTGGTAAGTATCCCAGAATGTCTACCCCTAAAACGCGTGTCTTTTTTCACCTCCTTTCTTTCATTTTTCCTCTATGTCGACGCTTTGTAATTTAATTCCTTATCTCCGGCGGGACTGCAATGTTTAGGGCCATTATGAACCACCGGTCATACGCTAAGTTGTGATTCCAAGTTCCGCCAGCTTCTTGGCAGAAGGGATCCCCTTGGCGGTCCACCCCCGAAGCTTATAATACTCCGGTAGCATTTTATCCAAATGGACAACCACCCCCTTACCGGGACCTTCAGGCATTGGTTCTGTTAACATGCGCTTGGGTAGGGTGTCGTCTTTCGTCGTCAGGCCGGCTGCAAGATTAAAGAGCCGTTCCATATTATAGATGCGTTCGCCGGTTTTCAGAAAACCGTCCAATCCGCCGAAGTCTAAACCCGTCCCTTTTTCCATGAGATTGATAAAGACATTCGCATCCGGTGAACCGATGATGATAAAATTGCAGATCCCGGATGAGTCGATCATGGTATAATAATCCTGAACTTTTTTGGTTACCGCCGGCTTGCCTTTGGTCGTGAAACGATCTAAATTATCACCGGTCTTGACAATACCCATCAGGTCAATGCCGAAAAATTCGACACAATGAACTTCGTTGCGGATGTGACACCCGCCCCGGTTTGAGGTCGCATAAGCCAGGGCAAAACCCTGTCCGCCTCTGGGATCATAGCTTGGAAACTCGAGTTTCTTGGCGGACATGGATAACTCGGGATGGCCATACTTGGTCGCCAGCCGATAGGACCCTTCGGCGATCTCGTTACCAAAACCCTCTCGCCGGGCGGCCTTTTCCACCAATTCAACCACCGCGTGGCCATCACCAAATTCCAGTTTTCGTCCTACTTTTTTCTCGGTCAAATAGCCTTTTTCAAAAAGTTCCATGGCGCAGGCGATCGTAACGCCGGTCGAAATCGTGTCCATGCCCATGCGGTTGCAAATATAATTGGCCTGGATGACGGCTTCGGGGTTGTCCACCCCGCAAGCAGAGCCGAAAGCGCCCAATGTCTCGTATTCCGGTCCTTCGCCCGCGCCTTTGAATTCGCCTTCCGGAACACGCGTTACCCGGCCACAGGCCAGCGGGCAGCCGAAACAGCCCTTGGTTTTGGTGGCACCTCTGAGATTGTATTTGGCGATCACCGCTCCGCCGATCTTGGATGCTCCCTCAAATATCCCGGTCTGATAATTTCGGGTAGGAAGCAGACCGACTTCGTTGGAAAACTCGACCACATCCGAAGTGCCATACTGTCCCAAAACTTCGGACATATACGGATCATGAAACTCTTTGATGGCATCCAATACCGCAGCTCTGAAACCTTCGGGGTCGGCCACTGTAACGCCCTGGGTCCCTCTGACTGCTACGGCTTTGAGATTCTTGGACCCCATTACCGCTCCGACACCCGATCTTCCGGCAGCCCGGCCGATGTCGTTCATAATGCATGCGAATTTAACCAGATTTTCACCGGCCGGCCCGATACAGGCCACCTTGGCTTCCGCATCCGTTTCGGCCAGGATGGCTTCGGTGGTCTGCTGCGTTTCCATGCCCCAGAGATGCTTGGCCTTGCGAATTTCGATGCTGTCATTTTCGATCCACAAATAAACGGGGGTTTTGGCTTTGCCTTCCAATATGATCATGTCATAACCCGCATATTTCAATTCAGCCCCAAAATATCCACCTGAATTCGAATTGGCTATGGCTCCGGTTAAAGGGGATTTCGTTACGGCGGTATAGCGGCCACCGGCCAGGGCACCTGTGCCGGTCATTGGGCCGGTCGCCATGATGAGCTTATTGCCCGGGCTCAACGGATCCACTTTGGGATCGATCTCGTCGTAAAGGTATTTAATACCCAACCCCCGTCCGCCGATATAATCTCGGGCAAACTCCTCGTTGAGTTCCTCAACCGAGGTAGCGCCCTTCGTTAAATTGACTCTTAAAATCTTACCCACCCATGCGTTCATTAGTCTTCCTCCTTCTGATGGTAGATTTTTTTGGCATATGCCCTGGCTTTACGAACATTCGTTAATTCCGGGTCCTTAAATTCCAGCGCATTGGGGACGCAAAACTCCACACACTCGGGTTTGCCACCGCACAGGTCGCATTTTTGTACGATTCCCGAACTCTGGTAGGTAATGGCACCAAAGGGACAGGCCATGGTGCACATTTTGCACCCGACACATTTTTCCGGATCCACCAGGACAACGTAAGCTCCGTTGACTTCATCGGCGGAAATCGCTCCGGTTGGACAAACTTCACCACAAAAGGGTCGGTCGCACTGGGTACAAACCATGGGAACATAGAAGGCATCTTCGGTAAAAATACTGACCTGAATATTGGATTTGGCAGGATTGTATTCCCCGTGATGGGCAAATGAGCAGGCCAATTCGCAATATCTACAGCCCGTACATTTATCCAGGTTGACGATCAGGGCCTTAGACATCGTTACGCTCCTTTCTATAATTTATAAAGTTTAGAACATTCGTGCCACGGCTGACTGGTGTTCTTCTGAGAACAAATTTGCACTCAGCCCCCCGCCATCGGCATAAATAAACTGACCTTATCACCATCTTTCAGTGTTTGTTGATCTTTGCTGTGCAGGCCGTTTATCAAAATCATTTTCGGCATGTCCGATGGGAGTTTGATTTTATCTCTCAGCAAATCCCCCACGGCCGTATTATCTTCAAGGGTAATATCAAACGGTTCACCCGTCTTCATGCCCGCAGGCAAAAACTTCTTGAAGCCATGGTGGATCTTCACTGATACTGATATCATCTTAAAAATTAGGTGTCAGGTTTCGGGTGTCAGGTGTCAGGAATGCAAACGCTGACACCTGAACACTGACACCTGAAACCTGTAAATAAACCCTGTTTTGAAAATTATTTGTTATTCGCATTTTTAAAAAGAGTGGCCGAGCTGATCCGAGAACCAATCCCCGTATTTGACGGTCGATCGAACCATCTGGTCCCGCTTTTCTCTGGGGATTTTAACCCGGTTCCTGATCAGGTTGCTGATCACCCCGATATCGGCAACCGTGCCCATTAAGACGGCACCGACCAATTCGTCCTTTTTATTCCAGACGAGCTTTCGATACCGCCCTTTCGCGGGCTCTTCGGCAACCACCTCTTCAAAGTCGCCATTTTCAGGATTCGTGATTCCCACCGATGCAATGGCGCTTCCCAGAAAACCGCAGATGTTGCTGCTGAGGCCCTCGTTTTTATCCGTGCCGCCGGCCATGTTAATTCCGGCAGTTCGGCCCTGGGAACAAGCGTTGGGCCAGGTGGCAATCACCTGTCTTTGCCCTGTGATCAAATTGAGTCCCTCGGCGACGTCCCCGGCGGCAAAGACATTCGGAACATTGGTGCGCATGGTTTCATCCACGATGATGCCCTGATTAACCGCCATTTCACTTTCGGCAACCATCTGCATATTGGCGCTGACACCTTTACCGATAATAACAGCGTCAGCCTCGAGATTTTGGCCCGAACTTAGTGTAACGCTTAATTTGTTTTTGGCTTTTTCAACGGATACGGCATAGGTTTCAAATAAAATGGACATTCCGCACTCGCGAATACCCTGGCAGACATTTTCAGCACAGGACGGATCCACGTTGCGCGAAAGGGGTTGTTTGGAGCCGATGATAATTTTAATGTTGCGGCTCTCCCGGTATAGTGCATTGGCTGCCTGCAAACCGATCAAGCCTCCCCCCATGATGACAACGTCCTTCATCCTAGCGGCGGCCTTGACCAGTTTATCGGCATCATCAACGGTTTTCAGGGTAAATATACCAGCCAGTTCTTCGCCCGGTATGTCCAGCGCCTTGGGTGAGGATCCGGTTGCAATCAGCAGGTTGTCGTATTCCAGAATGTCTTCATTGGCGAGGGTTACCTGCTGGTTTTGCGGGTTGACCCGGGTGGCGGGATTGCCAAGGATCAGCTCAACACCGTTCTGTTGATAAAAGCGCTCATCAGCAAGAAAGAGCGCCGACCTTTTGATTTTTTTGGAGACGTAATAGGGCAGCAGAACCGGTGAGTATGCATAATGATTCTCTGCAGAAACCAATGTAATATGGCTGGTGGAATCATTTTCACGGATGGCTTTGATCGCACTCAGGGCCGCGGCACTATTGCCAAGGATAAGATGACCTGGATGTTTGTGGGATGCTCTCTGATTCATCTTTTACAAACTTCGCTAGCTTTTTTGGGAAGGGATGTCGCTTGGGTGCTGGCACTCAAAAACCAAGACTTGATATAAACAAAATGCATGCCAATATTTAGACTATAAAAATAATTAGTAATTTAAATTACTTAGATATTTGCTCGGCTACGGGCCACGCCATTTCGATGCAAAATCGCATCACAATAAAAATAACATCCTAAGATACTAAGAAATTTTTCGATGCAATATAGCATCAAAGATGAAAAATAAATAAATTAATTATTTTCGAATACTTAATACATGTCTGATGCAATATGGCATCGATGATAGACGATTTAAGCTTTATTTTTTATTAAATATAGAGATAATTTGCATATATTTCTTTGCGGATATTGGATTGATTTTTGTTTTCCTTGATGATTAAAACGTTAAAACGAAAACAAAACTTATAGAAAGGAAAATCACCATGGCCAAATATGGAATAAAAGCAGGGTTTGATTCAATGGCATCCAGTGGATTAAAATTGTTATCCAATGATGAGCTTGACACACTGCACTACGCCACAT
>JASFIX010000266.1:0-6061 GCA_050122435.1 Desulfobacterales bacterium | reverse complement strand
CGAGTCTGACGGCCTGATGCAAGGGGTCAAAATGGTCCTTACTTACCCGCGCTTCTGGGTACTCGCATGCTGGTTCTTTTTTTCCTATGCGATATTTTTTTCCGTCATCGGCCTCTGGGGCGGTCCCTTTCTGATACAGATTTACGACCTTAGCAAAACCAAGGCAGGCCATATCCTTTCCATGTCGGCCATTGGCATGATTGTGGGCAGTCCCATTCTGAGCTATCTTTCCAACAATTTATTCAAGGCCCGAAAACCGATTCTGATTATAGCGAGTATCGTAAACTTGACTATCACCGGCAGCCTCTTTTTTTTCACCCAGGGTATTCCAATTCCACTACTCTACCTCATTTGCCTGGGAATCGGAATTTTTTTAGGAGCTGTTACCACCATCGGTTTCACCACGAATAAAGAACTGTTTCCGGTTTCCATGGCCGGCACCGCCACAGGATTGATCAACATTTTCCCCTTTCTCGGTGGAGCCATATTTCAGGTCGTACTGGGTGCGGTATTGGACAGCCAGGGGATCACCCCATCGGGAGGTTTTACCCTTCAGGGATTCAGGTACGCATTTCTGGTACTCTTTCTGTGTGCATCGGTAGCCTGCATCGCCAGCTTCCTGATTCAAGAAACCCTGAAGGCAAGATAGGGGTCTTATCCTTTTAGTGATCACAAACGTTGGCGCTTGTCATTAGGGTATTATCTAAATAGTTGGTGACGAGAACTTCAGGTTCTAATTCAGGGGCACCGGTGATGACCTTGATGCCTTTTTCACCAAAAAGGCTTATAGCCTTCTGACCCATGCCGCCGGCTATAATTACGTCAGCGCCGATTTCGTGAAGCCAACTTGGCAGTACTCCGGGTTCATGGGGCGGAGGTATCAATATTTGTTTATTTGTAATTTCATTTTCAGCAACTTCGATTAGCGCGAACTCCTGGCAATGTCCGAAATGCGCGGTTAATCTTCCATTGGCCAGCGGTATGGCAAATTTCATGGTTACATTCCTCCTGTTTATTAAAAATTTATATATCCATTTTTTTTGATAAGTTATTCCAAATTATTTTAACCGCCCGCCCGGCATTTGAATCATGGTTGTATTCAAAAATCGTTTGGCCCTGCACCATGGCCTTTGTGAAGGTCGGATCGAAAGGAATTTTTCCCAGGCAGGACATCCCTTCATCTTCGGCAAAATTTTCAATATCCCGCGTCAGGTCGAGGTTTAGGTCAAATTTATTAACGCACACCATTGCCGGCACATTAAAATGGTTTGCCAGTTGTACGACTCGCTCCATATCGTGAATACCCGAAAGTGTTGGTTCGGCCACAATAAGCACTGCACTGGCACCGCCAATGGAGGCAATGACCGGACAGCCGACGCCTGGGGGGCCATCCGTTAGGATCAGATCAAGATTCTTTTCATCTGCTAGCCGTTTGGATTCTTGCCGCACCAGGGTTACCAGTTTGCCCGAATTTTCCTCAGCAATTCCGAGTCGGGCATAAATCATGGGGCCGAAGCGGGTTTCCGCGTAAAACCATTGACCGCACGTGTTTTCCGGAAATTCGATCGCCTTTTCCGGGCAAAAATAGACGCAGACACCGCACCCCTCGCAGTCGATGGGATTGATTGTAAAATCATTACGGATTGCACTAAACTTGCAAAGGTCCAAACACAGTCCGCATTCAGTGCATTTGTTTTTATCAATATTGGCGGTGTGGCCTGATTTAAAATCGGCACGCAGGGATATATAGGGATCCATAATCAGATGAAGATCGGCCGCGTCCACATCTGCATCACACAGAACTTTATTTTCAGCTAATGATGCAAATGCCGCAATTAAGCTGGTTTTGCCGGTGCCGCCTTTGCCGCTTATGACAATCACTTCTTTCATGGTCAGGGTATTTTTTAGTTTTTTGTATTTAGTGTTTAGTATTTAGTGTTTGGTGTTTCGTGTTTGGCCAGATGCTTAATTTGATCATAAAGCGCTAAAAATTGGCCTTTCCATTGCGGCATTACATCAACCAGCATCTCTCCCCTTGAATATGCTTCGGCAAGTTGCCGGTCAAACGGGATTTCCATCAGAATGGGCAGTCCCTTTTGATGGGCATATTTTCTGACCCTGTCATCTCCCAGATCAGATCGATTGATGACCAAACCCAATGGAATACCAAGTATTTGAGCTGCGCCAACCGCCAGTTTTAAGTCAAAAAGACCAAAAGGAGTCGGTTCGGTAACCAGAAGCACAAAGTCGGCATTTTTCATAGATGCAATAACCGGGCATGAAGTCCCGGGAGGAGCATCGATGATGGTGAGTTTATCCGGATTTTCAAAGGAACGCACTTTTTTAATCAGTGGTGGGGACATGGCCTCTCCCACCCGCAACATGCCGTGAATGAACTCGATGCCGTTGCTGTGGCCTTTTTGAATAACCCCTAATTCTCGAGCACTTTCTGCAACGGCGCCTTCCGGACAGACCTCCCAGCACCCGCCGCAGCTGTGACAGAGCTCTTCAAAGATCAATACATTTTGATTGACCACTGCAATGGCCTTAAACTGGCAGATGTCAGTGCATTTTCCGCAAAAACTGCACTTTTCTTCATCGACTTCAGGAACCGGCGTAAAAACAGTTTCCGTTTTCTCAAATGAAGGATTGATAAAAAGGTGGGCGTTGGGTTCTTCAACATCACAGTCCAGCAACTGAACATTGGAACCCATCGATCGGGCCAAATTTGTCGCCACCGTTGTTTTACCTGTCCCGCCTTTTCCACTGGCTACACTTATGATCATAACTCTCTATTCCGGAGTTTTTATGGATTTCTTGCTCAAGTTAAACCCAGCTTTCAGTAGTTAAGATATCAGCGAGTCTCATATTTTTTCCAAATCATTGATGCGCGTTAGGATACGTTTCATTTGCTGGTTCAATCTTTCGGCCTGCTCTTTTAGGTTTTCCAATTCCTGATTTCCGGATATTTTACCCTCTCCCTTATTCTTACCACTTCGATTTTCCACCGTTTGGAAGCCTCTACCCATGCCCATCCGGCCCCCCATACCGCGTCCGGCACCGCCTCCGCGTCCTCTGCCAGATCCTGCTCCCGTGCCAAAATGGCTTTCCACGGTGGGTTCATTTGTGGGTTTGAGGTTGCCATTCACGTATTTTTTGACAACATCTTCTACGGTTCCCTGTTCTCCCGTAAACAGTTCGATTCCGGCTGCAAAAAGTGTATCCACCGCATTTGGGCCACAATTCCCGGTTATGACAGCCTGCACCCCTTTAGAGGCCAGAAACTGGGAGGCTTGAATGCCGGCGCCACCTCCCATAGCAGCACTTTGGTTTGGATAAACTTCAAAACGCATATCTTCAGAATCAACCACCAGATAGTAAGCACAACGGCCAAATCGCGGGTCAAGCTGGGAATCCAAATTTTCCCCGGTGGAACTGACAGCTATTTTCATTGTTTAATCTCCTTTTACGGTTTTAGGGCACTAAATATGCGCCATGTTTTCATCAGAACACATTTTGCCAAAATTCAATCTGCATGAAATATGCCATCACCTTTGAGTTAAATAAGTAATGTAGATTGAGGCACTTAGCTTTATTCATGAATAAAAATGGATTGAACGATGCATTAACTTTAGAAAAAATGCGAAATGTTTTTTGAAAATTTTCGAAATCCAACACCCCGTTGATTAAATCAAAACTATTTGAGCGCATACATTAGCACTTAAAATTTTATGTTTTTATGACGGAATGCATATAGGAAAATGAGTGAAATTTTATAAGGTTAGACTCATTGCAGTGTTTTAAAATACAAAATGGGTCACGCGTTTACAACAATTCAAAATTAGATCAGATACCGTTTATTTCATTGGTATGGCTGTTGCAGTAAAATAAAAAAAAGCGACGCTTCGGCATCAAACTACATGCGGACAAAAGAACCTTTTTAAATTACCAAAAAGATGCTTCAGGATTAGATTATCCAGAAATATAGGAGGTATCGGTATGTACGCATTAATTTATGACGAGTTCGATCCCGCAAAGCGTGAAAAAGAAGTCATTTCTGTCCACAAGACCAGAGATACAGCTGAAAGGGCCTTGCAGAAACGGCAGCATACCTTAGGCAAAAGGGTCTGGGAATGCCACACCCGGATCGTTTGGGTGTATGACCCGGTTCACAAAGGAGATATCATTACATCCGACACATTTGATACCTGGGCCCCGGATGAGACAATTCCTCAGGGGGATCGGGTACCCGATTGTGACTAAAGGGGTGAGTGGGAGGACTTGACCTGGCACTTGCAAAACAGAGCAGTTTATGAACTGTTGGCAATTAGCGCGAATGTGCCGACATCATATCCGGAGTCTCTGGCAATAACCGGACATTTCACTTTGAAAAAGAAGAAGATATTTTCAGAGCTGTTAAAAAGAGATTCGTAATTTCCCTGGCCTTTGGCAATAATAACGTCAGCGGAATTATACAGATCTTTCATTTCGGGAGAACATTGAGATAAAATTGTGGCTGGCGCTTCTGATCCACTTGAAATGACTTTAACCACCTTATTCAAACCTACCCTGCCGGCATCTTCAATGGTCGCATCGTTTATAATCGGCTTTTCCCTGACCACGTAGGCAATATTATTTGAATTTATTTTTAATATTTGTTCTGTGAGAATTCGATCGAATACAATCTCGCCGGCATTATCTCCAATATACAAAATAGATGACGCATCTGTGATGTTTTGCTTAAACAGTTTATAATCGTCCAAATTTAGGGTGCAGTTTAAGCTTTCTTCTATGATCGTATTCATATCACCGTATTCTGACTGCGCGCCTAAATCGATGGCATTTCCCCCAATGGCCAGTTTGCATGCTGTTTTTAATGGGGCATCCGAATAGTCAACCCTATCCTTCATAAGTGGATAGAATGACATTGCCAAATCATCTGCTCGTCTTTTGGCATAACAATAGGGATCGCTATCTCCTGTAATTTCATAGACAACCCGATAAACCTGTTGCGCAATTTCAGGAGGGGTGACATCAAGTGCCAGTTCGGGAATCATGAACGCCACAGAATTCAAAACTCGCCGATGAACAATCTCATCGTCAGTCGTCATTTTTGTTGTGGCTAAAGCCTGTCGAAAAAAACAGGGTATGCAATCAAGAAATGTTTTCAACTTTGATCTCTGAACAGTTGAATTATTTTAAGCCCCATAGACGGCCACCTCTTTGAGGTCATCGCGCAGATATTCGCGCTCGTTTTCCTCGGCTAACTTTTTGACCGATTAAACGAAACGGTATGTTTTTTTCATTAGTAACATTAAAGCATGGAGTATGCCAGTGGTGCTCGTTAGGGAAAAGCATAAGAAATTGAATAGTTATCTCTATTTTAGCTATGAGACCGGGTTGAATTGATAAAAAATTTCGCAAAATTTCGATTTTTTTTTCGCAAAATTTCGAAATTATTTGTTATGGTTGGCTAAAAGTCCACTTAGAAAATGGATTTGAGGGTTAATTATTCAACTTCTGGAACAATTAAAAAGCAGATGCTTTTAAAGGATCGGATATTAATATGACCATTCGAAATAAAATGATCCTGATTCTTCTGGCATGTACCATCATCCCGATGTTCTTTGTCGGTATGCTTGGTTTTTATCATGCCAGGAAGACCCTGGAATCCCTGCGAATGGAACAATTGCAGAGTATTGCCGATCTGAAGGTTCAAAGGATTGAAGACTTTTATGCGGATCAAAAAAGACACATCATGATTGCCCAACAGCGCCCGACATTAAAAAAATATGCCACCATGCTTGCAACTTTTTCGGGCAACTTTTCCAGTCTGGATTATGAATCCATCAGAGACGAACTGGATCAAGCACTTAAAATATACCAACCGGTTTATGGCTTTATAAATGTTTTTATGGCGAATCGGGAAGGCAAAATCGTTTATGTGTTGGATCGCTCTTCAGCCCGGGATTTACTTGGTCAGGCTCTGCCGGACCTGTGGGGAAAATCACCTGTGCATGAAGAAAACAAAATCCAACTTTCAGATATTTTTGCAAGTAAA
>JASFIX010000265.1:0-6093 GCA_050122435.1 Desulfobacterales bacterium | reverse complement strand
TCCCCGCTCAATGAAGCGGGAATTCTGATCTGAGATTTTGAAACCACTTCTAATTATTCAGACCCTATCCGATCCACTGCACAGCTGGCGCTTTAATAAAATGAAGCACCGGGAATAGGCTCAAAACTGCGCGAGGTGCACTTGAAATAAGAAAATGTGGCCGGACGGATGAGCCCCCCTGTGGAACTTAGTCGACGCAAGGCTGCAGAAAAGATTCATGCAAAAATTATGCAAAGCCCTGGAAACAAATTTAACTTAAAAAATTCAGATAGTTTAAAAATTCGGCCGGATTCGGAGAGGAAAAATTGTGAAGAATAGTTCTTAATTTTATGAATTTAATTTCACAAAATAACACATCTTCATTTTCTTTCATTAAGCGGAATGGTATACCGGTTGGCAAGCTGACCAGTTTAATGGTTTCTTATCTATAATCTAATCTGGTAGAATTCTCCGGTGCTGGATCTAAGACTTTAACCGTCGCTTAATTTAGGATCAGGTCAGCTGTAAAAACTTTATCAGGTTGTCGTTAAAAAACTGGGCCTGCTCAATATTGGAAAGATGGGCCGCATCGGGGATCACGAATAGCTTTGAATCTTTAATTTGCGCATGTATGGCTTCAGATGCCGCTACCGGTGTGCCGGGATCATCGGCCCCGACCATAATCAGGGTGGGAATCTGAATCATCGACAGCCGGTCCAGATAATTAAGGCGACGTATGGCTTCACTGCAACCAATATAACCGGCAACCGGGGTGTCTATGATCTGTTGGCGGATTTGATCGATTTCAGGAGGGTTCTGTTCAAGATAGTTGGGGGTAAACCAGCGTTCTAAAGTTGATTCGGTCACAACCTGCATGCCTCCCTTATGGACGGCATCGATGCGTTCCTGCCAGATCGGTTGTGCTTCATCGGGAATTATCGCTGCTGTATCCGCTAACACCAGGCGCTCAATGCGATCGGGGTGACTTAACGCCAGACCCTGCCCGATCATCCCTCCCATGGAAAGACCGACCCAATAGACCTGGCCGAAATCCAGTTTATCCAGAACACCGATGGCATCATTAACCAGTTGTTCCAGGGTATACGATCCAACGGGTGCATCACTGAATCCGTGACCACGCGTATCAAACCGCAAAACCCGGAAATGGGACTCAAGTAAATCAAGCTGCGGATCCCACATCACCATGCTACAGGCCAGGGAGTGGCTCAGGACCACTACCGGTGCCTGTCTTTTCCCCGTCAATTTGCAATGGATATGGATACCGTTGGTTTCGATTAACATTTTCAAATCCTCCTTTTCTGTGCCAGAAAACAAACTTAAAGCTATATTAAAAGGAATAGATCATCACCCGGGTTAGCCAGTTGAGCCGGTTGAGCCGGTTGAGCCCGTAGAAGATGAGAAATTGCCTGGCTATATTTTTTAACCGGCAAACAAGACAAGGCGCTAACGGGTAACGAGACAAGGCGCTCAACCTTAACATGGGTTGTATTTTTGAAACAACTCCTACTCTGCAGGCGGCTTCTTTAAATAGAATGACGACACCATTCCGATCAGTGAGATCACACCGGCGATTAAAAACGGCAGTGTAAATGAACCACTGATATCCGCCAGATACCCGCCGAGCGCTGGACCCAAAGCCTGGCCCACGCCAAAAAATAGAGTGATAAAACCCAGCCCTGCTGGTGCCAATCGTGGTCCCACGAAGTCACCGGCGGCTGCAGCCATAATGGTTGGAATGCTCCAGGCCGTTAGCCCGAATAAAATCGCAGACAGATAGAACCCGAATGGAACCTTAATTAATGCATACAGAATATAGGATAATCCCAGCACAAGATACGCCAGTGCGGCACCACGGCTTCTTCCCAGCAAGTCCGATATCTTGCCCCAAATCACTCCGCAAAAAATGCTTAACCCGCCCACCAGTGCCCACAAACCACCGGCCCATTCCTGGCTAAGGCCTATTTCTTTGACCAGATAAGCCGCAAAAAAAACCATATAAATAATGTAGGAAAGACCAAAGAAAAAATAGACGACCCCCAGATACCAGACGGATCCCATTTTTATAATACTTTTGACGGTATCCGTCCACTTCGGGACCGATACTTCTTCAGTTGCGGGAGAATCGCTCTGGGCTGCATCGCTAGTTTCAGATCCAACCTGCTGCAGCCCTTTTTCTTTCGGGTTGCTGCGCACAAACTGAAAGACAACACCGGATATCACAATTACAGCTCCGCCCAGAATATACCACGAAAACCGCCAGCCATTGGCGCCAAACGCAGATAGAATCGGTGGAACTGTCAGACCGGAAATGAATGTACCGGCTCCGATTCCGGCTGAGACGATGCCGGTGGCAAAGCCTCTTTTTTTCATTGCAAACCAAGCCGAACCCAGAGCCATAGCCGGAACGAAAGCCGCACCATTGCCAAGGCCCGTCAGCAGACGCATTACAAAGGCAAATTCAAAAGATTTTGCCAAACCGGTCAGGATCATCGTGATTCCCATCAGTACCAACCCCGCCGTAATAACGATGCGGGTTCCAAAACGGGCAGCCAGAAATCCGCCAACAATGGCCATGGTCAGATAACCGATGAAATTTCCGGTACCAAGGAGCCCCAGCTGAGTGTAGTTAAAGCTCAGCCCGTCTTTCATGGCGGGCAGGATAATCGTATAGGACATCCGCCCGAATCCGTGGGCGGCAATGGTGGTCAGCAACCCCATAAAGATGACGATCCAACCGTAATGCAACTTGTCTGCTTTCATGTCTCTCCCCTTTGATCTACAGTTGTGTGCTGACAGGCTGTTTGTATTGCATTTCCCGATACGAAGTCAAAAGAAATGTGAGTTTAACTTTTTTTTGACAATCGGGTTGATTTCGTTTTATTCTTAGTAGTTATGTTGAAATTCAAAAATAAAAAACGATTTTCAACCTATTTAATGGGGGCTTTTGTCGTACTGGTCAGCCTGTCGGTCATTATTATCCTGGGGACAGTTTACCGGTATTTCGGCAAAAAAGTCGAGTCTGAATTTTATGAGAAATTACGGGCTCAAAAAGGCCAGGTTGAAATCATTTTAAATAACCGAATTTCAAGTATTATCAATTTACTAAATGATTTGGGATCCGACAATATCATCCGGGTTACCGTCATGCTGAACACCACATCAAATC
Organism: Desulfobacterales bacterium; assembly: GCA_050122435.1. Classification (GTDB taxonomy): domain Bacteria; phylum Desulfobacterota; class Desulfobacteria; order Desulfobacterales; family JAHEIW01; genus JAHEIW01. The sequence goes on along the minus strand of JASFIX010000265.1, from coordinate 2,927 downwards.
TTGAGGAGCGGATTACGCAAAATTATCCTTCCGGTAACGGGGTCTATCATTTTGTAAAAAAGGTCGGAGTAAAATCAATCATCCCTCAAAAATACCCGGAGCTGTCCGAACAAATTATCAAATTTGTCATGACCGAATACCCGCATGGCGAGATGGTAAGAGACGGCAGCCACACAAGATTGCTCTGGATTTTTTCAGCCCCGATCATGCATGAAACCGGCCGTATGGGGACCGCCTATGCCCTGTATGACATGATTCAGGATCTCAACCTTCTGAAAACCATTCAGCAGACCGTGGGGGTCAACCTTGCGGTGAGTCAATCCGATCAGTTAGTCAACCTGATCTCACGCGAGGCCCTGCCGTTTGACCGACAAACCCGGGAACATACGGCAACGCAGAGCGGATTTGTTTCGTTTGGCCAGAACCGGGTACTTTCTAAAATTGGTGGATTCAAGAATCTGTATTTTCAGTCTTCTCTGGAAAGCCTTATTCAGGAACAAAAAAGACTCACCCTTTGGATTGGCCTGTTCTCCGTTGTCATTCTGGCCGTATCTACTTTGATGGCTGTTTTTTTAGCAAGAAAAATGGTGGAACCGCTGCAGAAAATGACCCATAAGGCGATTCAGATATCGGAAGGCCAAACAAATCTCCTTTTTGAAAATAACCGTCGAGATTATTGGGAGTTTAACCAACTCTCTGAGGCCTTCAATTATATGATAACCAACTTGAAGGACGCCGAAGAGCAAACACGATATAAGGAATTGCTGGAAAATGTGGACGATGCCGTTTACATCATGGATCTAAACGGAAATATTCTGGAAGCCAATGAATCTGCTTACGCACCACTCGACTATCAGCCCGAGACGTTTTTTGAACTCAATTTAAATCAAATTATTCCTGAAAATGATGCGAATTTAATTCTTTACCAACTTGTGGAGAAGGCCCAGCTGCAAACTCAACCCAGAATAAATCTTGAAACCTTCCACATAAAGAAAAATGGCACACAGGTCCCCGTTGAAATTCATTCGAGGGCAATGAGCTACCGGGGGAAAAAAGTCATTTTGAATGTCGCCCGGGATATCAGCAAACGCACCGGGGCTGAAAAAGCACTTAGAGAAAGTGAAGAGCGTTACCGATCCGTTGTTGAGAATTCTAGGGATGGAATCGTAATTCTGGACACCAATTTGAAAATTCTTTTCGCAAATGAGCGATTTTGCGAGATTTTGGGCCGTCCGCTGATAGAGATCCAGGGCCGTGATGTTATAAAATATCTGGAGCCATCCGAACAAGGCAATATCGAAGGACATTTTCGTAAAATACAAAAAGGGGAAAAATTGAATTCCGGACCGGTTTGCACCATCATACGCGATACCGGTGAGGCTCGGTCCGTTAAAATCAGTGCAAACCGCTTTCGGGACTCAAGTGAAAAAGAAAGGATTGTAAGCCAGATCTCGGATATCACCGATCAGCTTCGTGCCGAAAGTGAAAAACAACACCTTGAAGCCCAGTTAATGCACGCGCAAAAGATGGAAGCCATCGGTACGCTGGCGGGTGGGATTGCCCATGATTTCAACAACATTCTGATGGGCATTCAAGGCTATTTATCATTAATGCGCCTGGGCAATGATTCAGACGACCTGAAAGATGATCAGCATGGCAAATACATACAGGGTATCGAAGAGAATGTCATGAGCGCGGCAAATCTAACCGAGCAGCTGCTAGGGTTCGCCAGAAAAGGAAAGTATAAGCTGCGCCTCACCGGTCTCAACGACATCATCGAAAGAAGTACCCATATGTTTATGCGTACCAAAAAAGAAATTACCTTACATAAAAGATGCCAGGAAGATCTCTGGAATGTTGAAGTTGATCAGGGGCAAATTGAACAGGTGCTCATCAATCTTTACTTAAACGCCTGGCATGCCATGCCGGAGGGAGGTGACCTGTATCTTCAAACTGAAAATGTTGTTCTCAGTGATGCACACTGCAAACCATTTGAGGTCCAAGGCGGCAATTATGTAAAGCTCGCGGTGACAGACAGCGGCATCGGAATCGACCAGGAGACCATCGGTCGGATTTTCGAACCTTTTTTCACGACCAAAGAAATCGGTAAGGGCACCGGTTTGGGGCTGGCTTCCGCATATGGCATCATCAAAAACCACAAGGGCATCATCCGCGTATACAGTGAGCAAGGTCATGGAACCACATTCGTTATCTACCTGCCGGCATCTCAGGCCAAAGAAAAAGACGAATCACAAACAGATTATACAATAACAAAAGGCACAGAGCAGATTCTGCTTGTCGATGACGAGGAAGGGCCAATTCAGGTCGAAAAGCTCATGCTAAAAGAATTGGGTTACCGCGTTATGACGGCCTCGAGCGGCAGGGAAGCCATCGATATCTATGCGAAGCATACCGATACTGTGGATTTAATTGCTCTGGATATGATTATGCCCGAGATGAACGGCAGAGCTACCTTCGAAGAACTGAAAAAAATAAATGCTGATGTCAGGGTTTTGCTGGTAAGCGGTTACAGCCTGAACAAACAGGTGGAAGAGATGCTCGATCTGGGTTGTAATGGATTTATTCAAAAACCGTTTGATATAATCGAGCTGTCCCGGACCCTGAGGTCTGTTTTTGATGGCGAATAATCCGCTTTGATTTTGTGATATTTTAGGAGGAAAGTCCTTTCACTTTGATGCAGAGCCGAGAATAATTTCAATGCGTCGGTTCTGGCGGCGCCCTTCTTTATTCTTATTGGTTGCAACCGGTCTATAGAAGCTGTAACCGTGTGCTGCAAGCCTTTCCGGTTGCACCCCCCCATCTTTTTGAAGAAATCTAACCACCGCTGCTGCCCGGGCAACAGATAATTCCCAGTTGCTCGGGAATTTCTCCTTTAAGGCCGGGCCTAAAGGCCGATCGTCTGTATG
>JASFIX010000264.1:0-6107 GCA_050122435.1 Desulfobacterales bacterium | reverse complement strand
GCACTGACCGCCGTCGGTGCGTTTTTAGCGATTCCGATCGGTCCGGTACCAATCGTTCTGCAAAATATGTTTGTTTCTCTGGCCGGACTGCTACTGGGCAGTCGCTGGGGGCTTGCCAGTGTGGGTGTTTACCTTCTGGCCGGTGCCTGCGGATTACCGGTATTTGCCGGCGGACTCGGCGGCATTAGCCGTTTTATCGGGCCAACCGGCGGCTACCTGATCGGTTATCTGCCGGCCGTTTATCTGATCGGTAAAATGTCTCAAAAAGACAATCCGCGGGTGGTTTCCGATCTGCTGGCGATGATTTGCGGGACTGTGGTGCTGTACGCCTGTGGTGTTTCATGGCTGAAAATTGTCACCGGCGTGTCACTGGCAAAAGCGCTAGCGATGGGAATGGTTCCATTTCTTATCGGGGATTCTCTAAAAATTGCTGCTGCGGCCGGCATCGCCAAAGCCCTGCGGCCGGTCATTCGCGTTCCGAGTTACGCGTCTCGAGTTGCGAGTTCAGATTAAGCCGAAAATCGATACTTATAAAAACGTGACCCGCAACCCGCAACACGCAACGCGAAACACGCAACCCGCAACACGGAGCCCGCAACCCGTAACACGCAACACACAACACGAAACACAGGACTGAAAAATGGACATCATCGTAATCGAAAATCTGAAACACCGTTTTGCTGACGGCACGTTAGGGCTTGACGGTATCAACCTGAAGATTAAAGCGGGTGCCTTTGTGATTGTTGCCGGACCCAATGGCTCCGGCAAAACGACCCTTATTCGGCACTTAAACGGCCTGCTTCTGCCCACTGAAGGGTGTGTTAAAGTGGACGGTGTTTCGGTTCAAAAGGATCTAATGCGAGCCAGACGGCTTGTGGGGATGATGTTTCAAGACGCCGACAGCCAAATCGTCGGTGAGACGGTATACGCAGATGTGGCTTTCGGACCGGAAAATCTGCGGCTCGATAACGATCAAATTCGTGAGCGCGTGGCGTTTGCACTGGATGTCGTCAGTCTAAAGGGTTTTGCCGAACAAAGACCGCATTTACTGTCCGGCGGCGAAAAACGCAGACTGGCCATTGCCGGTATTCTGGCGATGAAGCCCAAGGTCATCACCTTTGACGAACCATTTGCAAGTCTGGATTATCCAGGCGTCAAACAAGTGCTCCAGCAAATTGTAACCCTGCATCAGAGTGGTCATACGATTTTAGTGATCACCCACGATTTGGAAAAAGTGCTCGCCCATGCCGATCGTTTAATTGTTATGCAGAAGGGTAAAATTGTAAAGGACGGTGGACCCGCTGAGATTGTCGGCGATCTTGAAACCTTCGGGGTGAGGGCACCCTGCGCATCGCATCTGGGTATGGAGGTTCGTTCATGGCTGAACTGACAGCATTCAGCTTCCAACCCGGAACCTCACTGTTACATAAACTGGATGTTCGTTTTAAACTCCTTTTCCTGATTCTTATCAGCCTGATCAGTTTGTCTGGTGGATTCGCAGGGCTCGCTATCCTCACCGGCTTGGTAACAGCATTGATCATTCATTCTCGTTTGCCGCTTAAATCCGGTTTTAAAGAGATTCGGTTTTTTCTAATTTTCCTTTTATTGATTTTGCTAGCTCGAATGCTGACCACACCCGGGGCGGTGTTAATCGAAATCAAATCGATCACATTTTCCCGACCGGGGCTGATTTCCGGGGTGCTCATCTGCTGGCGCCTGGTTATCATTGCACTTTTGGGATTTCTTTTTGTATTTACAACGCCGTCTTCAGAAATAAAAGCGGCAGTGCAATGGTTTCTGAATCCTGTGGTATTTATCCCGGGCAAACGCATTGCAACCATGATGGGTTTGATTGCGCGATTTATCCCCGTTATTCTAAACCAGGCTAAAGAAACCACCGAAGCCCAGCGGGCCCGCTGCGTGGAATATAGAAAAAATCCTTTATATCGTATTGTGCGGCTTGGCATACCGCTCATCCGCAGAACATTTGAACAGGCCGACAGACTGATTGTTGCCATGGAGGCCAGATGTTATTCTGAAAACCGCACCGACCCGGTCTTATCCGCGACCCAGATAGACTGGATTGCACTTATAATCATCTTCATCATTTGCGGATGGATCGTGAGCTTATGATCTCCGACCCAGACGGTTCTACTCAGATTCAAATCCTTTTTCATAATTCCTTCAACTCAGATTTAATCAAGTTGAGGCCTTTGAAAAATTTTCAATTTTGTTCTATTTTTAGGCGGGCACAAATTTTAACCACAGGCATACATGAAGTATTTCGAGGATTAAAATTTGTGCCCAACACCGAAATGGCGCAAAAGGGGATGTTTTTCAAAGGCCTCAATTTTTTGTTGACAAGTGAAGATGAGATGTTTAGATAAGATGGTTTTACGGGCCGTTAACTCAGTTAGGTAGAGTATCTGCCTTTTAAGCAGAGAGTCGCTGGTTCGATTCCAGCACGGCCCACCATATATAAAATCGTTGCACGATTTTATTTTGCGTCCCCATCGTCTAGTCTGGTCCAGGACACCGGCCTTTCACGCCGGCAACAGGGGTTCAAATCCCCTTGGGGACGCCATAATTTAAAAAAGGGGATATTGGCCCAGGCCGGTGTCCTTTTTTATTTTTAGCCTCTTTCAGAAACTTGCGTGTCATAAATGGACTTGTTGCGACCCGAACCTGCGGCCGGTCAAGTTGACAAGCAGGTTCTTATTGAGTATTTGATTACCATTGTCGTGAACCGGTTGGGGTAAGATCGGTTCATTATCCTAATTATTTTATGAATAGTTTTCTTAAACGGGTTCAATCCGCATTTCAGTTAGGGATTGACCTTTTTATTGATGATATATGGAAAAACGAGATACCATGAATGGAAGCAAACCGGCCGAATCGACGAACATCCTGATCTTGGGGCTGGGGGGGGTCGGCTACTACCTGGCCAAACGTCTGGTGCATGAGGGTTATGCAATCACCGTCATTGAGTCGGAAAGCGGAATGATTCGTCATGCCGATGGGAGTTTAGATGCTCGACTGATTCAGGGAAATGCCATGAGCATCGAATGTTTGCGCGAGGCCGGTGCCAGAAAGATGGATTATCTGATCGCGGTTACCAACAATGATGCGGTCAATATGATGGCCTGTTTGATAGCCGACCGCTTCGGCATACCCCGCAAAATTGCCCGGGTGCGCTCAACGGAGTTCAGTGAGGAAGATTCTATCCTGAACGCAGGAGATCTAAAAATCGATATGATTATTCATCCGGAAGAGCTGGCTGCTCAGGAAATCTTCAGGCTGATTAAACTGAGGGCCGGAATCGACATCATCGAGGTGGCCGAGGGGCATATACAGGTCATGGCCACCCGCATTCAAGAGAATTCGCCGCTGGCGTACTGCAAATTGAAAGATATCTCTAAAAAGTATCATAAATTTCCATTCCGGGTGGTTGCCATTGCGCGCGGGATATCAACACTGATCCCCGGTGGCGAGGACGAACTATTACCGCAGGATCAAGTCTTTTTCATGGCGAGCAGCGAAAACCTGCCACGTCTGATGGAAATGACAGGTGTCGAACAGCAAAAACGCCATCGGGTGATGATTATCGGAGGTGGCCTGGTGGGACGCCGACTGGCTGAGCTGATGGGGAAATCCTTTGACGTCAGACTGATCGAGAAAGATGAACGCTGTGCTCAGGAGCTTTCTTTTGCTTTGACAGACACGGAAGTGCTCCAGGGTGACGGGTCGGATTCGGATGTACTGGTTTCAGCAGGGCTGCTGGAAATGGATACCTTCATCACCGCCACCGGCGAAAACGAAACCAACATTATGAGCTGCGTGCTGGCCAAACACCTGATGAATTCGCCGAACGGCGATTCACGCCGCAAGCAGAGCAAATGTATTGCCCTGGTTAATAAAGAAGATTATCTGGTGCTGGCGGCGACCATTGGAGCCGATATCGCTCTGAATAAAAAGATACTGGCCGGCAATGAGATTCTAAAATTCATTCGCAGGGGCGAGCTGCTTTCCGTGGCGCACCTGCATGGTTTCGATGCCGAAGTGGTAGAAATCGTTGCCGGCCCAAACTCACCGATCACCCGTAAGCCCCTTTCCAAACTGGATCCCTCATACTATGGAAAGATTATGATTGGTGGCATCTATCGAGACGGTGCCTGGCAGGTTGCAGTCGGGGACACCCACATAAAAAGTGATGAGCGAGTGATCGTGGTCTGTGTGTCGCCGCATTTGAGGGATGTCCAGAAATTATTCCTAGCCTAAAGCGATCTATGGATGGATTCTATCGTTTCCAGAACGAAGGATAGAAAATGACGAGCGCGGAGAACATTTCCAGTCGACCCACCAGCATGTTCCAGGATAAGAACCATTTCCCGAAATCCGAAATAAAAGCATAATTTTGAGAGGGGCCCACTCCTCCGAATCCCGGACCGATGTTCATCAGCGTTGCGATCACCGAACTCATGGCGGTGACATAATCCATTTGATCCACCAGCACCATTACGCATCCCCCGCCCAGCACCAGGAAAATGTTGACGATAAAGTAACAAACCGCCAGATCGACGATTTGAGGTTCGACCGGGCGTTGATTCAAACTGATCGTTACCACCGCCATGGGTCGAAAAAAGATACGCTTAATGGCCGCAACCCCGAATTTCCATATCAGAACATAATGAACGACTTTAATACCGCTGGTGGTGGATCCGGCGCAGGCGCCGATAAAGCAAACCGCATAGAGAAACATCTGAGCCGCCTGGGGCCATTTCTCATAATCGGCTGTGGTAAATCCGGTGGTTGTCAAAATCGAAGTTACCTGAAAGGTCGCATACCGGATCGAATCCATTAGACTGCCGTAAGTATTTTCCTTCCACAGGATCCATGACACCATACCACAAAAAAAGAGTATGAATCCCACATACCAGCGAAATTCTGTGTTGATTTTAATAACGCGCCAGTTTCCCTGCATCATGTGGTAAAAGAGCATGAACGTCATGCCACCCAGGAACATGAAGAGTATGATGACCCAGTCAAAATAAGCACTGTTGTAATGGCCGATGCTGGCGTTCCACGGCGAATAACCGGACGTTGACACTGTCCCGAACGAATGACACAACGAGTCGAACAGCGACATACCCCCCAAACACAGCAACAGGGTTTCCAGCAGATTCAGGCCCATATAGATTCCCCAGAGCCAGATCATCGTGTCTCGGTTACGCGGCATAAATTTTTCTTTCGTGATCACCTGGCCGGGACTCGACTCGGCCCGGAACAAACGCAGTCCCCCCATACCATGGGGCAGGAATATTACGGTCAACGTTAAAAAACCCATGCCACCGAGCAGATGGGTTTGGCTGCGCCAGAACAACAACCCGTGCGGCACCACCTCAATATCCGTCAGGATGGTCGCACCGCTGGTAGTATAGCCGGACATCATTTCGAAAAACGCATCGGTGAAGGTGGGAATGGATCCGTGGATCATAAAAGGCAGACCGGACACTGCAGAAATCAGGATCCATCCGAAAACAGCGATGAAAAAACCGTCTTTGATGTTTAAATTATGATGCCGGCGAAAGAACCCCCACAGCGGCAATCCCAAACCAATAGTGATAACCCCGGTGATGGTGATCGCATACAGGTCGTTTTCGCCGTAATACAGCGAGCACATCGCTGGAAACACCATAGAACTTCCGGTAACGATCAATAATTTTCCCAGGACATTTGCAATAGCGGTGTAGTTCATATTTAGATTTAAGCGATTGTTGATGAACGCGAATGGATGTACCAAACTTTGTATCCGCGCAGGGTCAAGATGTGTTGCATATCAGGCTGAATGGAATCAAGAAGGCAAACCGCTAAGCGGCCCGCCTTGATTTTCTTCTTCTTTTTTCTTTATTTTTGATTCGCTTGAGACGTTTATTTGATTCTGGGTAAAGACCCGGATAAAACTCCTTCCAGCGCTTGAGCATCCAATTCCATTGGTCCGGATAATTTCTTACAACGCGCTCCACCCGGTCTGAGATTAACTGAGTATTGAATTGCAAATCGTATCGCAGGTCTTTGGTACGCTTAATTTCAACAGGGGGCTCTATCCG
>JASFIX010000263.1:0-6120 GCA_050122435.1 Desulfobacterales bacterium | reverse complement strand
AAGGTATTTAAGCAGGAAACCAGTCTGCTGGTGGACAATACCAATTCGATTGGGAGTTCGATGGACCGTGAGCTTTTTGCTGACCAAGGCTGCACGTCCTGTCTACTGGCCCCTTTAAAAAGGGACGGAATTGTTACGGGTATTTTAGCGCTGGTAGCGAAAAATGTCGGTATTTTTTACAATGCCCACAAACTCATCACCTGGATTGCCAATGGTCTTTCGCTGGCAATTGAACGCAATCGGTTGTCCGCGGCAGTCGTTAAGCGAAATCAGGAATTGGATACCATCCGACAGGTCGGCAGTGCTCTGGCGTCTTCCACATTTGATATCAGCAAAGTTCTGAAATACACCATGGATATGATCCGTGAAGTGATGAACATTGAAGCCGGTTCTCTGCTTTTTCTGGAAGAAGACGAGCTTGAGATTGCCGTGGCTTTCAATATTAAAATCAAATCCATGAAAAAGTTCCGCCTCAAGATCGGTCAGGGAATTGCCGGCTACGTGGCGGCCAGGGGCAAATCAATCCTGGTCAATGATATTGAAAAATCTCCCCATTTCTTCCCAATGGTTGATGAATATTCAGGTTTTCAAACCCGATCGGCGCTCTGCGTACCCATGGTTTCACAGGGAAAGGTCATTGGTGTTATTGAGGTACTTAATAAAGTCGATGGTGAATTTGATACAGACGACAAGGATCTTTTGCAGTCTATTGCAACCTCGGTATGTATTGCATTGGAAAACGCGCGTCTTTACAAAGAGACCGTTTCCATGGCCGAACAGGAGCGTGATATCCGGCATATGTTTCAGAAATTTGTTCCCAAAGAAGTCCTGGATAAAATCATTTATGATTCCGAAAACGGCAAACCGGTGGTTGAGGAATTAAAAACCCTTACCCTACTAAATATCGATATTCGCGGTTTTTCAAAACTTTCGCGTAAAATCGGCTCTCAAAAGACGGTATCGCTTCTAAACAGCTTTTTTTCAGTCATGGGTGGCATCGTGTTCAAACACCACGGGATCGTGGATAAATATTTAGGTGATGGATTCTTAGCCCTGTTCGGTGCCCCGGTATCCAGCACAGAAGATGCGGATAATGCCATCGCTGCCGGTTTTGAGATGAAGAAATCCTTGGATGCCGTGAATCGCTTCCTGGAAAAGAAATTCGACGCCACCGTTCGCATGGGAATCAGCATCCATACGGGTGAAGTGGTGGTTGGAAATATCGGCTTCGAGCAGAAGATGGACTATACGGTGATCGGCGATTCCGTAAATACAGTCTTCAGGCTGCAGAATATTACCAAATCATTTCCGAATAGTATCATCATCAGCGAAAACACCTTGCAGGCGGCACGCACCCGCCCCGAAGTCGGAGAAATTAAAATTTCGTCCGATCTTGACAAAGAGCTCGGTAGCAGGAAAGTATTCGAGTTGCTCGCACAAAAGCCGGGCAAACCGTATATTGTGGCTGCCAGCTAAAGCCCATCTCAATCCACTTTCGACATGGATTCTTGACAATCGTTGATTTAAAATTTAAGTTTACTCAAACAACACTTGACCTTAAAGAGATTCGTCAAGGAGGAAACGATGGAAGATATGGGTTATCAGGGGTCTTTAAAAGGACAGTTTTTAATGGCGATGCCAGGGCTGGTGGACCCCAATTTTCATCAAACGGTGACCTGTATGTGTGAACATAACTCGCAAGGTGCCATGGGGCTGGTGGTCAACCGGGTTCAAAATGTTTTGACCGCAAAGGATATTTTTAAAGAGCTGAAAATTGAACACTCGCCAGAGGCGGAAAAGATTCCAATTCACACAGGGGGTCCGGTGCACATTGCAGAAATCTTTGTACTTCACGGCCCCCCGTTTGACTGGGAGGGGTCTTTAAGGATTACGCAAAATTTGGCCCTCAGCAATACAAGGGATATTATCGAGTCCATTGCATTGGGCAAAGGACCGCCTTCATTTATCATCGTACTGGGGTGCGCTGGCTGGGGGCCAGGGCAGCTGGAAGCTGAGATCAAACAAAATGCCTGGTTAACGGTACCGGTGTTTGAGGAAAATATTTTTGAAATGCCGGTTGAAAATCGCTGGGAGGAGGCGGTAAGGAAGATGGGGATTGATCCGGCGCTGCTTTCAGACGCAGCCGGACACGCTTAATTTGAATTCGGGTTTTCTCTAAGCACTTGATTTGGCTTTAGTTTTTGGTTTTTTTTTCTTCAGGCAATCTTTATCTTTTCTGACAAAAGCACAAAGTTTGGGATTATAATATTCTTTGCAATTGAGCGGATTATAAAGAGGACATTCCGGATGCTTTTCGGACATAAACACTCATTCCCTTCTTAAATTAAATTCCCGCAAGCGAAACGCCGTTTTTGTACCATAAAATCTCTGGCTTTACAAGGCATTATATCAAAATTCAGCGAGGACTGAAAGACACCTATTGATTCCATCTGGCGAATGCTGTAGGTTTATCAACTATCCACCCTTTCTCCTCATTACCAAGATTGAACAAAAAGTAAACGAATCTGCCGGGAAGGGATAAAAGCGACAGTCGAAAATGCACAGGCAGCTCCTGACTACCAAAAGCTGAATTTTCTACCAGCGTCCAGAGTCAAGGTGTTAGCGCCTTATTAAACTCCAACCCATCGGGAGGCTCAATATGTCCAAGCATGAATTTGAAATCGAAGAATTTGAAACGCGGCAGCGTCGGGTTAGGGAGGCCATGGATAAAGAAGACCTCGATCTCATCCTTGCTATTGCACCCCAGAGCATACACTGGTTGATCGGAACCCGTGCAAAAAGCTTCCAGGAATTTCAATGCCTCTTTTTCACACGCGAGCCGGGTCCGCTCACTGTGATGATGCGACTGGCGGAGGTATTGGAGTACACCGAGCAAAGCCTGGCGGAAGACATCCGCGGATGGGGCGGACGCGAGCCCGAGGATCCCATCGATGTGCTTAAGGCGATTATGGAAGAAAAGGGTTATTTTAAACACCGCATCGGTCTTGAGGTTCCTTACTACTACCTGGGCCCCTATGATTATATAAAGCTCAAAGACCTCCTCAAAGATTGTTCCGTCAAAGAAGTGCCGTTTTTGATTGAAGATTTGAAGCTTGCCAAATCACCGGCGGAGATTGCTTATATCCGAAAGGCTTCAGATATTGCCGATGCCGCCTTTCAAACCGGGCTCGATACCATTGCCGAAGGAAAAACCGAACTTGAAGTCGCCGCAGAGATGCATCGAACCCTCATGGCACTGGGCAGTGACGCATCGGCCAGCCCCATGAATTTTGTGTCCGGTGAGCGAATTGTTTATCCGCATGGGTTTCCGACCGAGCGCAAATTGGAACAGGGAGACGATATCAATATTGAATATTCCGGATGCTACAAACGCTACCACTGCACCATTGGCAGGCAGCTTTGCCTTGGAAAGGCCAGACCCCGTGTTAAAGAGGTCTATAAAATAGTTCGTGAGGCTTGTGATCTTTGTATAGCGGAGATGAAACCCGGGGTCCCCATGGTAAAGCCCCATGAAGCCGCCAAGAAGGTTATCGCAGATGCGGGAATGGACGCATATCGTTTGCATACCACCGGCTATGGAATTGGACCGGGCTATCCGCCCTCCTGGGGCGAGAACAACCACCTGTTCGGAGACAGCAAGTATATTCTCGAACCCGGTATGGTTGTGTCCATCGAACCACCGGTATATATAAACGAAGAACGGATCGGGGTGAGAATCATAGACGATGTTCTCATGACCGAGGCCGGAGCAGAGATTCTTTCAAAGACATCAAGAGATTTGATCGAGCTGTAATAAAGCCGTTTTAAAAAAGACCCGGACCCTATTGGCAAAGTAAATAAAGGAGGTGTCCATGCAAAAGGTTAAAACCAGCGCGCCATCCGGGCAAGATCTTGTGATTGATGAGCAAAACATTCCCTATCAAATGGATAACGGTCTGGGAGAACGCGCCCGTATTGGGCTGATCGTGTTATCGGGCGATCAGACCATCGAATATGAAATTCGTCAAATGCTGGATCTTCCAGGCGTATCCTTGTATGGGAATCGTATTTACTGCGCACCGACCATTACCCCGCAGACCCTCAAGGCTATGGAAAGCAAAATCCCTGAGGCAACCCACCTGATTATGACGGGACTGCCGCTGGATGTGATTGCTTATGGATGTACCTCTGGATCGATGCAAATCGGTATCGAAAATGTGCACGCACGAATTCATGAAGTGCGCCCGGAAGTCGCCTGCACCGCGCCTTTGCAGGCCGCACTCGCCGCATTTCAGGCCTTATCGTCCAGTCGCATCGCGCTGATCACACCTTATCTGGATGATATTAATCGCAGTCTGCGCGGCTATATCCAAGATGGCGGTTTTAAGGTTCCCGTTATGGGATCTTGGAATGAACCGGAAGATGAAAATGTCGGCCGCATCACACCGGATTCGATCAAGGAAGTCGTACTGAAATTAGGTGGGTCGGATCTTGTTGACACGGTGTTCATCTCCTGCACAAGCGTGCGGGCGCTTGGAATCATTAAGGCGGCTGAAGAAGAATTGGGCAAACCGGTTCTTTCCAGCAATCTGGTTCTTGGGTGGCACTGTTTGCGTCTTGCAGATGTGAATGATCAGCTGCCTCAGTTTGGCAGTTTATTTGAAAAGACCCTTGAACACTGACACCTGAAACCTGTTCTAGTCGATTACTTTTCGCAGGTTTATGAACTTGCTGCGATCAAATCCAAGGGTTTTGAAAAAGGAAAGCATATCGGTTGAATCCCAGCGGACCGTCGTGTAGACGTTTTCAACACCCGCGGCCCTGTAAATTTCAAATATTTTTTTGGCCATGCTGGCGCCGATTCCCTGGCCCATGAAATTGGGACTAACCCCCAGGGTGGCAATCCAGGCGCTTTTGGCTTCGCCAAATCCAGCGGTCAGAATATAACTGATAATAAACCCGACAACCTTGCACTGATGATCGGCAACGAAACAGGCCTCCTCACCACTTTTGGCATGTTCTTCGACAACACTTTTGAAATCCGGTTCAACCGGCCGCCGCGTAATATCAGCATAAATCCGAGTGATCTCTTCCGCATCTTCAATTCTTAATCGTCTTATTTGAAAATTATCCACAGGCAAATTCCTTATCAATGGAAAGGTTAATCGGTTCTGATGATTTTCACCTTGTGGCCCACCCAATTAGGCGGCAGATAAACCCTACCGCTGTTGCCACTGGATTTGACCCGCTTTTCGATCATTTCCTCACCGTATATTTCAAATTTAACCTTGCTATTCGGTGATTCAGCGGCGGAATCATCTTTAACCTCTACCGGTTTCTTATTTTGATTTTTTGCATTCGCCACGGTGAAATGCCTCTTCGCTTTGGTTTTTATCCTGAGACGTATTTTTGATTTGACAGGGCGTTATTGATACCACCATATAACTAATTGAAATTACGATTTTAATTTAAAGATTGCAATCTAAATCAATATCTAATAAAGCTACATTAAAGCTACATTGTATCAGAGTCAAGCAAAAATAATGATAATCGATGCCCATTGCCATCGCAAATTCTCTGATGATAATTATTTTGAGCTGAAGACCTCTTGATAGAAAGCACCCGGAAATGCAAATATTAAAACAATTTCATGATATCGCCAACGATCCCATCGGCTACGGCCGGCACTGGAAAACAGAGACCCGGTGCAAGATTGTGGGATATTTTTGCTCTTATGCACCGGAAGAAATCATATGGGCCGCCGGAGCGCTTCCGTATCGAATACTGGGCGGCGGTGGTGCGGTTTCCAAAGCAGACGGCCATCTTCAGGCCTACAGCTGCAGCCTCGTTCGCGGCGCCCTGGATGATGCACTAACCGGCAAACTGGATTTTATAGACGGTACCGTTTTTCCACACACCTGCGATTCCATTCAAAGATTATCCGATATCTGGCGATTAAATGCCGGTTTAGGTTTTCATCTGGATCTGGTGCTACCGGTCAAATTAAATACCAAAAGCGCTGAAGATTACATGCAGGCAGTGATCAAAAAATTCCACCACGATCTCGAGGCCGGACTCGGGGTTGAAATACCCCCGGCGAAATTGTTGCAAGCCATTCAA
>JASFIX010000262.1:0-6172 GCA_050122435.1 Desulfobacterales bacterium | reverse complement strand
ATATTTGCTGAATTTATGTCCATCCGATTACGGGCCACCAATGAAGAACTGGTTATGGCTAAAAAGAAAGTCAAACGATTAATCGAACAAATATGATCGTTAGAAAAACCGTCGCCTTTTCAAAAAGATCCACCAATCTTTTTTTTCACATTCTCACCAAATGCAACCTCAGATGCCGGCACTGTTATATAAATCCAGAACAGCAGGGTGAAGCCAACGTCCCCTTAAAAACCATCAAAGCCTGGCTGGAGGCATTTTCCCATGATAGCCCCGCAACAAATGTCATATTTTTAGGCGGTGAGCCGACCCTGCATCCGGATCTGAATCAGGCCATTAAATATGCTCGCCAACTCAGTTTTCGTTCCATCACCGTTGATACCAACGGTTACCTTTTTCATGATATCCTCTCTAAAGTCAGTTCCCGGGAAGTGGATTATTTTAGTTTCAGTCTTGATGGCGCAACCCGCAAAACCAATGACGGCATTCGGGGGGACGGGTCCTATGATGCCTGCATCAATGGCATCCGTAAGGCAGTAGCAAAAGGCTTTGCTGCCAGCCTGATTTTCACAGCAAGCCGCTTGAACATTCATGAGCTTGAGATGATGCCATCGCTTTTAACCGATCTGGGTATCGAGCGTTTTTTTATTCAGGTCATCGGCCTGCGCGGTAAAGCGGCTGACAAAAACACGGTGGGAGATCTGCAGTTAACACGTTCTGAATGGTTGAAAATCGTTCCACCGCTGGCCCAAAAGATTGCCCGACAGGGGATAAGCGTGAGCTATCCGAAAGTATATCTAGATCCCAAAGAAAAATTTGAATGTGCCGGTCTGGTGGCCCGCAATTATTTTATCTTCCCTAATGGCAGGGTTTATCGGTGCCCGCTTTGCGAAGACCTGCCCATCCACAGCCTGGAGTTTGTTGACAATCAGCTGGTAAAGGCCGCGAAATTGAACGAAAGCGATTTGTTCACCTTGAATATACCGGAGGGCTGTGTGATGAACAGGCTGATTCAGCCAGATAATATAAGCTACACGGCTGACGGTGAGCCGCAACATAAAATTGCGTGTTGTTTGCTAAAGGAGGAGATAACACCCAAATAGGTGGTTGGGGCTTGTGAGCTGTAAATTTGGGCTTCTAATTATTGTTGCAAATAAAGTAATCAAATACAGGAGTGATGGAGTATTGGAGTGATGGAGTGTTGGTTCCAATATCCGACCTTTCCATGACTCCATTTCTCCAGTACTCCAATACTCCAACGAACAATTATGCCCACCATTCGTCAGAAAATAATATCGCTATTGAGTTAAGCGGAGATGAGTGCCCGTGAGATTTCCGGGGAAGTGGGGATATCTGAAAAAGAGGTCTCGGGCCATCTATCGCACATCGCGCGTTCGGTTGCTTCTCAAGATAAGAAACTAATAATTACTCCTGCAAACTGTCTGGCCTGCGGCTATGTGTTTGAAGAACGCAAGCGTTTTACCCGCCCCGGTCGCTGCCCGCAATGCAAAAAATCTCACATCCAGAGTCCGCGATTTCGTGTCCGTTAGAGGCATTACAGACTCGGCTTAGCCACTGGTTCCAAATTAAATAGGTTTACGGTTTGTTATACTCAGGTGTCAGGTTTCAGGTGTCAGAAAATGACGACATATCGTAGAATCTGATGGTTCTCAACTTCATCAGGTTCGTAATCCTGACACCTGAACACTGACACCTGACACCTATTTCTTCTGAATCCAGTTGCCCCCTGCGTCCTGTACCCATTCACCCGGTGCAGCTTTTTGGGCAATTTGCAATGCACGGCGCTTTCCGACGAGCTCGGCTGTCGTCCCTTGCTGTTTGGCAATTGCCGTATATACTGTTTTGCGGTCCTTGTTTTCAGCCGCAACGACATCCGCTTTGGCCTTGTTCCCGCCAACGAATTGCAGATAACCCTTGTTGTCCTCGCCTACAATGCCTTCGATCTTTAGCTTCTTTATCACCGGTAGTCGATTTTTCATTCGGGCTTTGATGTCATCTGCAAAGGCCGTTGCCCCCAGCACGAAAAATCCGATGATGAGAAATGTTAATATTTTCGTTATTGTTCGCTGTTCCATACTAAGGCTCTCCTTCTTTTCACATTGAACCGTTATGGTTTCATTCGCTGGCTTTACTGCTGCCCTCTATCTGCTCTTCGGCTGTATCAATATCGCTGAAGAAATCATCCAGCGCGCGGTCAACCTTGACGTTGACATCGATCGTGATATGAATCGGCTTAACTTCCACCGGCGCGACTTCGACTTTGTGCTGCGTACAGCTTACTGCAGCAAAAACAGATAGTGCACCGAGCAATATCAGAATATGCGTTTTCATTCGTTTACTCCCTGCTTTTTTGAATCATTTGAATGAGCTCTTTGTATTGCATGATTTTATTGAGCGGCAGCCTGAAATTGACATCCAGGCGGATTCCTTGAAATGTCGAGCCCTGAACACCAGCCTCAACTTTTGCAAATCCGCCCACATCCTTGCGATAAACAAAAGGCAAGGATTTGGCCGGTTTCCCGTCAAGCTGCATATTTAAAAGTAAATCCTCTCCCTCGCTTGTCAGGTTTAGCTTTGCCCATGAATAATCATAATCTTCCAGGGCCTTTCTGGCAAGCTCTAACTGGACATATTGCGGTGTATCCGGCGGTATGCCGGCAGTCAGGATTTCTGTATCCGTCATGCGAATCTTTCCGGTTGCACCGGGTGTCGTAAAAAGGAAACCGTCTTTGAAGCTTAACTTGCCGTTTTGATATCTTAACGGGATTCTGCCATTGAGTTCGCCTTCGGCCGTTACGCTGGCTGCACCGAATTGCTGAAGCACTTTGGCTAGGTTGAGGCGATCGCAATATAGAATAAGATTGTAGGCTTCTATGCCGGATGTAAAGCGAATCGCCGGAGCATCAACTGTTCCGTCACACCAATTAAAATGGCTCTTTTCAACCAGAATCGATCGCGGTGATTCGATTTGAAAATCGATTTCTCCGTTTTCAATCTTCATCTCTCCGAAAGATGCGCGAGTGAATTTAAGTTTTTGGCCGGGGGCACTTTGCATTTTAATTAGATCCGGAATCCAGAGGGCTGTCTGAATTCCTTCCACTGTTATTTTATTTTTTTTGTGACTTAATTTACCATTGCTTAAACTTGATTTTGTTGTGGCCTGCAATCCCCTTTTTCCAGCAACGAGATGACCCTGTTCCAGAAATTTGCCTTTAAATGTAAATCCTTTAGCTGCCGGC
This sequence comes from Desulfobacterales bacterium, assembly GCA_050122435.1. GTDB lineage: Bacteria > Desulfobacterota > Desulfobacteria > Desulfobacterales > JAHEIW01 > JAHEIW01. The sequence goes on along the minus strand of JASFIX010000262.1, from coordinate 2,915 downwards.
AGAAATTTCCCCAAATCGATCTCGGGAGCGGATTGAGGATAGAATAGCTCAAACTGAGTACGGGTTTCATAATCTTTTGTGTTCCAAAATTCGGATTCGCCTGAAAACCCTGCCAGCAACTCCGGTACCAAATGGTTTCTGAGTTTTCCATTGAAAGAAATTCCGGATGTCGTTTGTCTTACATCAGCTTGAATTGTTCCCAGGTTTAAGTTCTGATATCTTGCAGCCGAAATGGATACACTTCCTTTTTGATTTGGACTTCCTAACGGAAATGTCAGTGGAATTGTGCCTTGTGCCCCTCTGAGGCTCAAGTCACCCCCGGCAGCATCCATATCGCTGTTGACAAACTGCACCGTTGCCGTCAGCGCCTGCACTCCGTTTTTATCCCGCTGCAATTTCCCATTCACTGAAAGATGTTTGAGGCTAATTTTACTGGAGCTCAGTGTCATTACCGTACCGGACAAATCTAAATCATTAACCGATGATAGCGCATTTGTTTCGTTCAGGATGAGGTCTGTTTTACCTTCTAAGACGAATTGCGGGCATAAAATGTTTACATCTCCAGATTTGATGCCAACATCTGCCATATGCAGGCGATATGCGGTACGGATATCACCGCCGATTTCTTCGCCGGATAGATAAAAATCCGGAAATTCGGTGGTGATATGGATAGCTTCATATACAAAAGCTGCGCCTTTGGAACCAGATTTTTTTTGATTTGGATTGGCGAGCTCAAAGCGCCAGTTGCCATTTTTGGGGTAGGTGGCCGAAATCTTTAGCGGTAAGTCAAAAGGCCGAGCAAATCTGAGCGGAACAGATAACGCTTTCAGATCGGCTGAAGAATCAAATGATAGTTTAGAATTTCCCGAGATCTTGTAACCATCTTCCGAAGGTTCAACCGTTGCGGTCGTATCTGCAACGGTTGCGGTGATAGGCGCCACCGCCGTAAAACCGGATAGTGTAAGGTTCCAATTCTGCTGTTCGGTTCTTTTGAAGTCGATAATCAATGGTTTTTGATTATCCGGATTAGAGGAACGATTTTGAAATTGAAGGTTCTTATAGCGGATATCCATTGCAGAACTTTTCAACCGGCCGGCGATCGATGAAACCTCAAAAGGCGTGAGCTTTAATTCAGCGTTAGCTTCCAGGCTGGCAAATCCCGCTATGTTCAACCCGTCAATGGATTTAACGATATCGGTGAATCTAAGCAGATCTAAGTCTTTGACCGCTAGATGAGACACGATACGATTTTGCTCCAAATCCATTTGGGCTGAAATTTTTAGCATCTGTCCGCGGGGGTACAGGCGAGCGTCTACGTGCAAAGCATTTACAGTGTCTTTGGCGGAAACCATATCGATTTCAAAGGGAATTCGATATTCTTTGTCATTTGTAATGCCAATCAGCATGCCGTTGTTAATTTCAATCCGCTGCGGGAGTGATGGGTAAGATGGGCCGACAGCCGTTTTACCTTCGTTTTTGTGAGATTCGAGTTGGCTCAAAAATTTTGCCAGATCAAAGCCCCGAAAGCCCAGCTGGCCAGCTTTGTATTCACAATAAAGCTCAACGCCACTGGCCACAATTTTTTTAACCTTTTTTTGATAAATTTCCCCGGGCGAATAATCGATATGAATGGAACGAATAATAAGCGCAGGATTTTCAGGCGTGCCAACTCGCAGTGATCCCAGGTTTGCACCGTCTAGATCCAGTTCCTGGACGTCTAAAGCAAAATCTGCAATTCCGGTCTCTTTTTTCAGGATGGAAATGATTTTGGATTCCAAAAAACCGGGTAGAAGATAAGAGGTCAGAAAAAATAAACCGGCACCGATTAAAATAAGAAGCAGGAAGACAATAATCGGTATGATTATTCGACGTTTCAAAGGCATTTGATATCACTTTAATGGAATAATGGAATAGTGGAAGGATGGAAGAATGTTTTTTAAAGGCTTTACCAGCCAGAAGTCAGAACCCATTTTTCCAATATTCCGGTATTCCAACATTCCATTTGGAGCGCTGCCCCAATAGCACTTTCTGTATTTACTATAAGCATTCGCGGTGAATAACCACAATGGTATCGATTAAGACGTTTCTAAAGCGGATTGAGTCGACGGAACCTCATTTTTTTCGTTGAATAAAGGAGCTGCGGGTCATCCCCGCCCCGATTGAATCGTATAAAATCGTTTTTGCATGCTTGAGATTTTCGACGTTTTGATTTACGGCATATCCCTGGATATTATCCGGTCGCAGTGTACCCCGCATGAGGTCATAAGGAAGTCTTTGCATACAAACCACAGAGCAATTTCCACGTTCATGAATATTGGTCACCATTTTATTGGCGACCGTATCAGCGACGGCATTTTTTAAATCCGCTTTGCTGCTACTTAGAACCTGATGAATGGTTAACGGAATCATGGCAAAATTGGCCTGATGTTCGATCAGAAGGTCAATGTCATCCATGATCAGATTGTTGCGCGACATTAATGTATCCAAATGATATTTAGCGCCGCGGGTGGCATGAAGAAATACACCTTTCCCATCCATTTTGCCGAACATATTTTTTCTGACTTTAAACGGACTGACTTCTATATAGTGGGCGAAACAGCCATGGGTCCTTGTCAAGCTGTCAACAATACCCCACCTGGGTTTGAAACGAGATCGGCCCTCGCCCTTGTGCAGTGAAATCACAATATCATGGTCAGGTGCAAGGTAGATTGCGGCAATGGTCTTGCATTTACCCGATTTTACATAGGCGTCGGCGATTTTTGCAATGTGATCCGGCTGTCGGTCATCAGTCATAACATCAAACGCAAAAGAATTGACGTGTTGGTTATAAAACGGCAAGGCATTACGAAAGCTTTTAAATGTGCCTTTTGCAGCTTCTTCCGGATACAGTTGCTCAACAAAATGATGTTGAATCC
>JASFIX010000261.1:0-6189 GCA_050122435.1 Desulfobacterales bacterium | reverse complement strand
TCGACATGAGTCGATCGACGGCTTCCCTGCGAGTCACATCGGTAGGTACCGGCAATCCCCGGCATCCTTTAGAGCGGATTTCTTCGGCTGTCTTTTCAAGCTGGGCAGCCGTTCTGGCGGCCAGAACGACATCAGCGCCGGCTTCAGCCAGGGCCATGGCGATGGCCTTTCCGATACCGCGTCCGGCGCCGGTGACCACCGCCACTTTACCTTTTAGGTCGATTTTTATTGCCATGGGTATTTTCCTCCTGACGCTGCAACAACGAAAGTATCAGCTTAAATCATGAAGGAACCACCGTCACAATTTATGGTTTGCCCGGTAATATAGGAGGCTTCCTCCGACGCCAGGAATACGGCCAGGTTGGCCACTTCCCTGGGGTCACCGAATCTGCCCAGCGGGATACCGGCTTTGAGACGCTCCTGAGCCTCGGGCGGGACCGCTTTTAACATGTCTGTCCAGATCGTTCCGGGTGAAATGCAGTTGCAGGTCACGTTCTTGCGGCAGAGTTCTTTGGCTGCGGTACGGGTCATGCCGACCACTCCGCCTTTAGAAGTTGCATAGTTCAGCTGTCCCGGATTGCCAAATCTGGAGGTGGATGAAACATTAATGATGGTTCCTTTTCCCTGTTGCCGCATGTAGATCGCTGCCGCTTGCAGGCAATTGAAGGTGCCTTTTAAATTTACATCGATCACCTGGTCCCACTGTTCTTCGGTCATTTTGTGGAGAATGGCATCCCGGGTGATAGCGGCATTGTTGACCATCACGTCTAAATCTCCAAAAGTCTTTACGGTGTCATCTACCATGCTTTGAACAAATGCCTTTTGCGAGATATCGCCCACTGCCATAAAGCATTGTCCGTTCATATCGTTGACCCTGGATTCCACTTCTTTGAGTGCCTGCGCATCCAGATCGCAGAGGGTCACTTTGGCGCCTTCTTCAACAAACCGCAGGGTCATGGCTTCTCCAATGCCACGCGCTGCTCCGGTAATAATTGCCACTTTGTCCTTCAATCGCATTGTGTTCTCCTTTTCTATCTCAAAAATGAATTTTTGTTTTTACGACAGCGCTATTTAAGGCCTTCCTAAGAATTAGCCAGTATCGATGGGAGAGAGGACTTCAAACTGTCCGCTCAACTTTATCTCCCCATTTTGATCTTTGGCCTCGGTATGACACACGATACGAAGGTTTTGGCCTTCCGAGATTTTCTCAGCCACGGTGGCACTGACTGAAATCGTATCGCCCTGAAATGTCATTCCTTTAAAGCGCACCTGAAAGCGTTTCAAATGGCATTTCGGCACCCAGCCGGTAATGGCCTGGCCGACGAATCCCATTATCAAAAGTCCCTGAGCGATCACTCCCTTCAGGCCGGCTTTTTGAGCGACAGCGTCATCGGTATGCAGCGGATTAAAATCGCCGGAAGCCCCTGCATAGCGAACCAGCTGGGTCTTGGTCACCGGATCTTTTTCAACGCTGGGCAGTGAATCGCCGACTTCCAGCTCCCTAAAATTTATGAAAGGCGTCATTTTTTTATCCTGTTTCTATTTCTATAATCGCTCTATTATCAATGATCTGGCCTTTAGCACGGTCTGATCTTTTTGATTTGTAAAAATAGTCTGCAGCGTAATCAGATCCAGGCTGCCGGAGCTGGTTTTTTTTTCGACGATCGATTCGCAGGTCATCTGACAGTGCAATATATCTCCGGGAAAAATTTCACCGACATACTCATATTCTTCCTCTCCATGCAGAACGCGCTCCAGTGGCACATCGAGTATCTTGAGGATTTTAAGGTAGGCGCCCGTGAATTCTTGAAACGCTAAAGTTGCATAAGTGGGAGGGCAGGGGGTATCCGGGTAGCCCTGAGCTTGCGCCTTAGATTTGTCCAGATAGATCGGGTTGTCATCCCCGATGGCCTGCATCAATTCCCGGATCTTGACGCGCTCGACTTCCAAGAGATAGGTCGGCAATCTTAAGCCGATCTTTGATTTGTCCGCCATGGTTTCAATCTTTCATTGGTCTTTGTTAAACTTGCAAAATAATGGATTCACCCTGGCCCAATCCACCGCAAATGGCGGCGACACCGCAGCCGCCCCCCCGGCGCATCAATTCATACATCAATGTCATGGTGATGCGTGCGCCACTGGCCCCAACCGGGTGCCCGATGGCAATGGCGCCGCCGTTGACATTGGTGATCTCCTGAAGGACGCTGTATTTGTGGGCATCCTTTTCGGCTAAAGCCTTTAGCGAAACCAGCGTAACAGCCGCAAATGCCTCGTTGATTTCGATGAGATCCAGGTCGTCGATACGTTTTTTTGCATTGGAAAGCGCCCGATTAATGGCCTTGGCGGGCAGGGTGGCCATATACCGGGGTTCGGCGGCATCCCAGGCCATGGTTTCAATGGTGGCCAACGGCTCAAGACCCAGCTTGTCGGATTTCTTACGGCTCATGATCACAATGGCCGAGCCGCCGGCGTTCATGCCCGGCGCATTTCCGGCAGTCACGGTTGGGCTGCCGTATATGGTCCTGAGTTTTGCCAGTTTTTCCAAAGAGGTCTTGCGCGGCGGTTCATCCCGGTCCAGGACGATGGGGTCACCCTTGCGCTGGGGGATCTGGAGTGCCATGATTTCTTCTCCGACTTTAAATTTTCCGTTTTCATGGGCTGTTGCCCAGCGCTCCTGGCTTCTCAGGCCCCACTTATCTTGTTCCGCTCTATCAATTTCGAATTCCAAAGCGACTTCACCGGCATCCAGGGCCACCGGATTAAATCCTTTTTTACCGTATCCCAGCTCAAACAGAATATCGGTCATTTGGATATGGCCCAAACGTTTGCCCCAGCGGCCGTTGTTGGCTTCCACCAGATGGCAGGCGTTGCCCATATTTTCTGCTCCGCAGGCAATGGCCACATCGGCTTCCCCGGAACGGATGGCACGAAACCCTAATCGCAGTGCCGTCATGGACGAACAGCACGCCCGATCGAGGGTCATGGAGATGCTGTCGGCCGGAAATCCCGCCAGCAAAGTGATTTGCCTGGCAGGGACATTCAGGTAGGGGGCATACTCGGCGGGAATACAGGTTCCGTAATAAAGCTCATCCACCTGCTTAGGATCCAATTGAATCCGATTGAGCGCTTCCTTAACCACCATGACACCCAGATCGATACTGGGAACATCCTTGAGAACCCCGTCAAAGCGACCGAAAGGGGTTCTGGCCGCACTGACAATGACCACATCGGTATTATCCATAATGTTTTCCTTATCTTAACGTGTTAACGGCTTAAACCGGCATGATGCCATGCTTGCGGGGCGATCGCGATGCATGCTTTTTATCGAGCATCTTAAGCCCCCGGATGATTTTTATGCGGGTCTCCGCCGGATCGATGATGTCGTCAATCACCCGCAAACCTGCTGCCAGGTAAGGCGTTGCGTAATTTTTTTCATATTCTGCGATAAATTTTTGACGGGCAGCTGCAGGATCTGCCGCACTGGCAATTTCTTTGGCCCAGATGACCTCAGCAGCGCCTTCCGGACCCATGGAGGCGCATTCCGCCGTGGGCCAGGCGTAGACCAGGTCGATTCCCAGTTCCTTGGGGCCCATCGCCGACCAGCCGCCACCATATGCCTTGCGCAGGATGATGGTGATCATGGGCACCGTGGCTTCAGAATAGGCGTACAGCATTTTGGCGCCGTGGCGGATGATGCCCCCGTACTCCTGGTCAATCCCCGGTAGAAAGGCGGTGGTGTCCATTAAAGTGACGATGGGGATATTGAATGCATCCAGGATCTGAATAAATCGGGCCCCCTTGTCAGATGCATTGATATCGATGCTGCCACCTAAAAATTTGGATTGGTTGGCAATGATGCCGATACTGCGACCATCCATTCTGGCAAGACCGATCACCAGATTGGGCGCATAATCCGGTTTGATTTCTAAAAACCGTTCCTCATCTACAATTTCCTGGATGACCCGACGCACATCATAGACTTTTTTCTTTTCAGCCGGCACGATTTCCATCAGCCCCGGGCATCGTCTTGCGGGGTCGTCGGTGGTGTCAATCCTGGGCGGTTTCTCAAAGCAATTGGGTGGAAAATAGGACAACAGCGCTTTGATCATTTCCAGACAATCGTCGTCATTTTTGGCTTCAAGGTCGGCCACGCCGCTCTTTCGGCAGTGAATCTGTGAACCGCCCAGCTCATCGGGGCTGGTTTCTGCTCCGGTAACAGCCTTGATCGCTGCCGGGCCGGTAATGAACATGAAACTGGTCTTTTTGGTCATCAGGATAAAGTCCATCAGGGCCGGTGAGTAGACCGAGCCGCCTGCCGAAGGTCCCATAATGGCCGCAATCTGGGGGATAACACCGGAACAGCGCGCGTTTTGATAGAACAGTCGGGCGAAGGTAATATTTTCAGAGCCTTCCTGCAGTCGTGCGCCGGCTGAATCATAAAGGCCGATCAAGGGCGCCTTTTGTTCATAGGCCATGGCAGCCAGGTCCGCCATTTTCTTCTGGTGTACCGGACCGGCGGAACCACCCATCACCGTAAAGTCCTGGGAATATATAAAAACGGTCTGGCCTTGAATCTCGCCATAGCCGGTGACCACCCCATCTGCCGGAAGCTTCTTTTTATCCATACCCAGACGGTTACAGCGATGGTATGCAAAAAGTCCCAATTCAACGAATGTGTCCGGATCCAGCAGTTTTTGAATCCGCTCACGGGCCGTCAGTTTCCCTTTTTTATGCTGGGCTTCGATTTTGGCTGAACCGCCCCCAAGCTCCAAGTCGGCGCGTCGTTCTTTCAGTTCTTGAACTTTTTCCTTCATCAAGCTCATCATTTCACCTTTCGAATCGATGATTGAACCCATCAGTTTTGACTCAGATCACCCCTTCATCTTTCAAGCGCTGAATATCTTCCGTGCCATAATCCAACAATTCCCGCAGGATTTCCTCCGTATGTTCGCCCAGAAGCGGAGCTGCTTTGCTGATTTCCCCGGGCGTTTTGGACATTTTTACCGGCGGACCGGCGATCTGAAGCAGGCCTGCAATAGGATGTTGGACATCGGCCAGCATTTCTCTGGCCTTAACCTGCGGGCATTTGAAGATATCATCCACCGTTTGCACCGGCGCGACCGGCACATCATGTTCGATCAGCAAATCAACCAGTGCATCCCGATTGTTGGATTTGACCCACGAGGCAATGATGGGTCTGAGATAATGGTAATTTTCAGCACGTCCCGGCATGGACTCGAGTTCGGATTTTTCGAGCAGATGATCCTGTTCCATGGCGTGGCATAAGTTTTTCCAGTGTTTTTCCCAGTGGCCGGCAATAACGATATATTTTCCGTCCTTTGTTTCAAAGCAATCATAAGGCGCATAGAGGGGATGTGCATTTCCTTCCCGGCCTGAAATGATACCGGATATGGAATACATCATGATGGCGCGCTCGATCATATAAAGCATGGTGTCATACATGGCACAATCCACATGCTGACCCTTTCCGGTTTTGTCGACATCGTGTAAAGCCACCATTGTGGCGAAAGCGGCAATGGTGGCCGCCCAAATATCCCCAATCCCCGGACCGACCTTGTAGGGCGTCCCGCCTTTAGGGCCGGTGATGGCCATTACCCCGCCCATGGCCTGGGCGATCAGATCAAAAGCGGGCCGCTCTCGATAGGGGCCTGTATGGCCAAATCCCGAAATGCTGGTATAGACAATTCTGGGGTTGATGGCGCTCAAGGTTTTGTAATCCAATCCCAGGCGATCCATCACGCCAGGTCTGAAATTTTCAATGACCACGTGGGCATTTTTAACGAGTTCCTTTACGATTGCTACGCCTTTCGGGTGTTTGAGGTTGAGCGTTAAACTCTTTTTGTTGCGGCTAATGGATAGAAAGAATCCGCCTGCGCGGTGGTCTTTGTCTTGTTCGGAAAAGGGCCCGATACTGCGGGTATTGTCTCCGGTGCCCGGCTGCTCGATTTTGATAATTTCAGCACCATAATCACCCAGCATCATGGTGGCATATGGGCCGGCCAGCATCAGTGTAAAATCAAGTACCCGGATATCGTTAAGTGCCTGTTGAGAAGGTGAATTCATTTTAGAGCTTTATTGCCGATGGTATCGCCCGTTTGAGATGGGCTCCAGGTTAAAAGAAAGCACGATTTTATTGCTCCTAGAAATTTAATTAAATTTTGAATTATT
>JASFIX010000260.1:0-6202 GCA_050122435.1 Desulfobacterales bacterium | reverse complement strand
TCCAGGTGACGGATGAAGATCTGGATCAATTGTTTAACTTCTAGCCGGTAACTGTCGTGTCTAATAAATGGGGAGTCTTGTTGAGAGTCTCCCCATTTTTTCGTTTTTTTCGGTATATTTTTTCCCGGATAGCAAAGGTAATCAATAACTCAAAAACGTTTAATGACCATTTAAACGTTTAAGAGTCCAATTTTAAAAATGGAAACTCAAAATTCAAAATCACAAGATCTCAATCTTGTCCTTAACGTCAATCAGATCGCAGTTTTTTTAAAATTGATCCAATCGGGTTTCAAACTTAAAATTCAGACCGGCCTGAGCATTAGAGAATTGTTCTGTGATCAGCTCGGTATTTCTGATGATTACTTTGACCATAGAATCCAGACCATCTTTTTAGATGGTAAACCGGTGGATGATGAGGACACCGCCCGGGTTTATAACGGCGCACGGATCGCTTTATCAGCGGCCTTGCCGGGGCTGGTGGGCGCAGTATTTCGCAAGGGGGGGCGTTATGCGTCTTTTCGCCGCTCCATCTCACATTCAGAAGATGGCATTTCCAATGTAAAAGGCGAAGGCGAGATTGTGCTGAAATTTTTTAACCTGGTTGCAAAGGAGCTGGGACCGACTTTTTTACAGAAAGGCATTATCATTGAAGGAAAGCGCTTCCAGAATTTCGTGCTGAATAATTCAGAGAATTTAGAACTCACCTGCACTTCAATTCATTTAAATGATGCTGCAATTGATGTTTCCAGGCTTAAAGAAACGAGATGGGAAGACCAGGAGATCTTTCTGCAGGTCGCACCTGAAACAGGCGCGTAACAGAATCCGATTTATGAAATATGTTAAAAAGGCTGCCCGCAGGGCAGCCTTTTTAATTGGTCAGATCGCACTAACAGATATCAGTCACACATTTCAAACAGAGCGGCCGCACCCATACCACCGCCGATACACATGGATTCCACCCCGTATTTGACACCACGTTCCTGCATGTTGTTGAGCAGGGTGGCGCACAGTTTGGCGCCGGTACAGCCCAGCGGATGACCCAGGGCAATGGCGCCGCCATGGATATTAACCTTTTGCCGATCGATCCCCAGCTCATCGATGCAGTAAATGGCCTGGGAGGCAAAAGCTTCGTTGATCTCAAACAGACCGATATCTTTCAGATCCATATCGGCCAGTTTCAGCAACTTTGGAATGGCAAGCTTGGGTCCTATGCCCATCTCATCCGGCTGGCAGCCCACGGTGGTATAACACTTAAATTTGGCAATCGGTTTGACACCCAGTGCTTTGACTTTGCCTTCACTCATAATTACGCTGGCTGCGGCACCGTCCGTCATCTGGGAGGAGTTGCCGGCGGTGACCGATCCACCGGCGGCGAATGCCGGATTAAGACCGGCCAGCCCCTCCAGGGTCGTTTCCTCCCGGATGCCGTCATCAAAATCCTGCAAAAAGGTTTCTTTCTGGTAGGTCCCGTCTTTCTGTTGCACATAACGGGTGGCCGGTGTGGCTACAATTTCTTTATATCGCTTTTTGTTTTTGGCCTCGGCCGCTTTCATCTGGGATTGATAGGCGAATTCATCCTGGGCCTCACGGGATACATTGTAACGGTTAGCCACATTTTCAGCGGTGATGCCCATAGAGGCGAACAGATCGGCCAGTTTTCTGGTGTGTTCCGGATGGGGCCGCGGAAGGTTTCCGCCCATGGGAACATAGGTCATGGATTCCAGACCGCCCCCGATGACAATATCCGACCAGCCGGCCATCACCCGCATGGCGGCCTGGGCAATGGCTTCCAGGCCCGAAGCGCAGAAGCGGTTGACGGTGGCGCCGGTTACCTCCACCGGAAAACCGGCAATCTGGGAAGCCACCCGTCCGATATTAAGACCCTGCTCGGCTTCCGGAAATGAGCAGCCGATCATAATATCCTCCACATCCTTTTTTTCCAGGTTTTCCGTTTTTTCAACGGCTGTGCTCAGGATAAAGGACAGCAAATCCTCCGGCCGGGTATCCCTAAACGCCCCTTTTTTGCGCTTGCACCCCGGCGTCCGAATCGATGTAACGATATAAGCATCTCTCATTTTTATTACCCTCCTAGACTTTCAATCTGGGAATTAGGTTTTCTTGGTTGAGCCCGTAGGCCCGTTGTGCCCGTTTAGCCGGAAGAAAAAATCGACCGATTTCCTCTTTTAAACGGGCGCAACCGGCTCAACAGGCTCAACAGAACAACGCGCCAACCTAAAACAATGGTCAATTATCTTTAAGATAGTTTCTAATATCTAATTTCTTAAAGGTTTACCCGTCTTTAACATATGATCAATGCGCGCCAGCGTCTTTTCTTCTTTCAAAAGTTCCATAAAGGCTTCACGCTCGAGCGTCAGAATAACATCCTCGGCCACTTCTGAATTGTCCCGCACATCTCCGCCGCTGATGACATAGGCAATCTTTTTCGCCAGAAAGGCATCGTACTCGGAAATAAACTTGCCGTTGAGCATATTCGATATTTCCGCGTTCACCATGCCCTGGGCGGCCTGACCCAGCACTTTTATTTTTCTTTTGGGCGGCGGCGCATAGCCTTCGTCCACCATTTTTAGAACGTCCTTTTTGGCCTCGCCGATAAGATAGTCTCGGTTAAACACGATGCGGTCCCGCGGCCCCAAAAAACCATTGGCTCGGGCATCGGCAGCCGATATGGAAACTTTGGCCATGGCAACGGCCATAAACACCGGCAGGAAAAATTTGGCCAGATCAAAATCGGTTACCGCCTCCGGGATCGAACTTAAGAATTTTTTCATAAGGTTCAGGCACGCACCGCCGGCGGGGATCAAACCAACACCGATTTCGACCTGTCCCATATAAAGCTCGGCGTGGGCGACGATTTTATCCGCCGCCAGGCAAACCTCACACCCACCGCCAAGGGTTAGCCCATAGGGGGCTGCAACCACGGGAAAGGCGGCATACCGGAGATCCTGAAGCCCGTATTGCAGGTTTTTGACCATCAGTTCGATGCCCTCATATTCACCGGCCTTGGCAGCAGCGGCCACATCGGCCAGATTGGCTCCGGCTGAAAAGGCACCCGGCATTCCGCCGGCCTGATTACCGATCACCAAGCCGACACCTTCTTTATCGATAAATTCTTTGGCCTCATGAACCGCTTCCACGATTTGCTGATTCAGCGAATTCATCTTGGTATGAAACTCCAGGCAGAAAACGCCATCATCCAGATCGATTAGGCTGGCCGATTCAGACGTCTTGACGGCTTTTCCCTTGGCTTTCACGGCTGCCAGCGAAATAATATTTTCACTGACCACCCGTTCATTGTAACTTTCAGATTCAAAATCATAGTAATACACAGTGCCGTCTTCCGTTTTGTAAAATGAAGTGTGCCCGGATTTGATCATCTTTCGGACTTTTTCCGGCACATCAAAACCATCTTTTTCCATACGCTCGACAGCGGTTGCCAGGCCGATGGCATCCCAGGTTTCAAACGGCCCCATCTCCAGATTAAAACCCCACTTCATGGCATTGTCGATATCCACAATGGTATCGGAAATTTCCGGAATCCGGTTGGCGGCATAAATCAAATTATTGGCAACTGCTTTCCAGGCAAAGTTAGCGCCTTTGTCCTCACCATACACAATGGCCTGCATTTTTTCCGGCAGTGTTTTGGCTTTTTTTGCTGCCGCCAGGCAGGGTAATTCCGGCTTTTGGGCCTCTTCATATTCAAGCGTTGCCGGATCGATGACTTTGCGAATTTTCTGCCATTCCGGTGTCAGTTCGGTTTTATAAAATCCGCTCTGGCTTTTTTTGCCCAGCAAATTCTTTTCGATCATGGTATTTACGAACTCCGGCATAACAAAGCTTTCGCGATCCTCATCATGTTCGATCATCTCATAGGTATTATTGGCCACATGCACCAGGGTATCCAGCCCTACGAGATCGGCTGTTTTAAACATGCCGGTTCGGGGTCTGCCCATAACCGGTCCGAACAGGGCATCCGCTTCCGGAATGCTGATCCCTTCCTCCAGCATCAGCTGCATCACCTTCACCATGCCCTGCACACCGATTCGATTGCCGACAAAATTTGGGGTGTCTTTGGCCCATACAATTCCTTTGCCCAGAATCCGTTCCCCAAAGTCGGCTATAAATTCAAGAATCTCGCTCAGGGTCTCTTCTCCAGGAATAATTTCAAGCAGCTTCATATATCTGACCGGATTAAAAAAGTGGGTCCCCAGAAAGTGCTGCTTAAATTCTTTGCCGAGCCCTTTGGACATCGCCTTCAACGGGATACCGGAGGTGTTCGTAGAAACGATGGTGCCTTTTTGGCGAACCGGTTCAATTCGTTTTAAAAGGTCCTGTTTAATCTTTAGATTTTCAACGACGACCTCGATAATCCAGTCGCAATCGGCAATCTTATCAAAATCATCTTCCAGGTTGCCAATGGTAATGCGTTCCGCATCCCGGGGAGACATAAAAAGCGCCGGTTGGATCGCCAATGCGGTATCCAGACCGGCCTTCACGATTCGGTTGCGTGCTAGCGGATCCTTTTTTTCTTCGGCCTTTAAATTTGGCGGCACGATATCCAGCAAAAGTGTTTTTATGCCGGCACCGGCCAGCAGAGCGGCGATCCCGCCCCCCATAATTCCTGAGCCGATGACAGCGGCAGATTGGATCTTCCTTGGCATAATATCCTCCTCGTCAATAATGGGCAAATTAAATGAATGAATATTCATTCACTTATCAAAGACATTATTTGCCTGTCAAGCAAAAAACCACATCCTTTTAAAATAGAGGTATATCTTTATAATATATAATTTCAAATAATTATAAAAATAAGTATTCGAAAGCCCAAAATTAGATAAATAAGAATGGATTTATCAGGAAAATCACAGAAGTGAATAATCATTCAATCAGGCGAATTGGTATGATTTTCAACGATCTGTGATTGCTGTGGAGAACAGAATATGATGATCTTGTCAGTAGAAGTGGTCTCAAAACACCAGGTCAGGTTTCCCGCTTGAAAGCGGTGAGATGGAGCTTTGAAACCACTTGTGGTCAGGCTATTGCTTTGGGCCGAACAATTGGATCTTTTTCGGTTTAGCGGCAGTCGGCATCGCAGTTTCAGCCCCGGTTGCCGGTTGCTTCTTGGTCGGTTTGGCAGACGATATTTGATTCGATCTGGCAACCATCGACTTGCGGGTTTTTAACAAACTCGAGGGAATATATATTTCGTCACCGACCAGCAAAAAATCCGGGTCAATATCCGGATTGGCCTTGGCAATGGCATTCCGGTTTCCCTCATTTCCGGTGTACCAGCGGGCGATGGCACTGAATTTTTCGTTTGACTGCGTCACGGTATGCGCAAAATACCCCGGAAGGGTTTTGGATGCCACTTTACGGGGTAACGGCTTTTTGGTTTTCATCATTTCCGGCGGAATGTTGATGATATCACCAACTGCAATTCGATTCGGGTTGAGGCCTTGATTTACCTTAGCAATCGCTTTCCAGTTCCCGTAGCTTCCGGTATACCATTTGGCAATCAAGGACAGCGATTCTCCGGGCCATTTTACCCGGTGTTCAAAATATTTACTCTGGTGAGGCTTTGTGGATTTTTCCTCATCTTCGGAAGATGAAGATTTGGAATCCGTCGCCTGCCATTTTTCTTTGAACCAGCTTTTGGAAGCCGCGTATTTCTGGCTGACAGTCTCTTTAGTGCCGGCACAGCCAAACAGCATCATCATGACCACCCCGCCAATAATGCAATATCGAATCCGGTTTCCGACTAAAAATTCCATGGGATTTACTCCTTTTGTCCCTTTATTTGATTTAAATAGGCCAAGGCTGACGTATTGTCAGGATTGATTTCAATAGCCCGTTTGAGACTCTTTAAGCATTGATGGTGTTCGCCCAGCTGCTCCTGAACCATGGCAAGGTTAAAAAGGGCCTCATCTAGAAATTCAGGCTCCATTTGGATCACCTGTGCATACATTTCCTTGGCTTTAGGATAATTTTCAGTGACCGCATAAATATATCCAAGGTTAAAAAAGGCATTCGGCAGCTGGGAGTCGAGTTCGGCAACCTTCTGGTAAGTATCAATGGCCTGCGGATAATTTTTATCACGGAGATAAATAAACCCGAGTTTGGACAATACCGGCACGCTGGTGGGCTTTATATTCAGTGCCTTAAGCAACAACCCCTTCGCAAATTC
>JASFIX010000259.1:0-6208 GCA_050122435.1 Desulfobacterales bacterium | reverse complement strand
AACCAGCAAAACAAATACACTCATTATTAAAACCCCTGAAGGGATTGAATTTTCGCTGTTGCTCGCGGGGCCGATTACACGCTTTCTGGCCTGGGCGATCGATCTGGGAACGATTATCGCCCTTATAACGATTTTAAATGTGGTTTTCGGGCTCCTGGGCATACTCAGCCGTGATCTGGCAATGGCGGCCAATATTGTCGGTTTTTTTATTGTTTCGATCGGCTACGGCATTTTAACGGAGTGGTACTGGCAGGGACAAACACTGGGAAAACGACTTTTGCGGCTCAGGGTTATGGATGCACAGGGGTTGCGACTTCAATTTAGCCAGATTGTGATCCGGAATCTGTTAAGATTTGTTGACAGCCTGCCGGCGTTGTATCTGGTTGGTGGCCTGGCATGTCTGTTTAATAAGCGAGCGCAACGCCTGGGAGATTTTGCGGCCAATACGGTTGTGATCTGGAGCCCTCGTATTGCCGAACCGGATTTGAATCAGCTTTTAGAGAGCAAATACAATTCCTTTCGTGAATACCCACATATGGAAGCCCGCCTCAGACAACATGTCACACCGTTAGAGGCCCAAATCGCGGTTGAGTCGATTGTCAGGCGCAATGACCTTGATCCCGGAGCCCGGATTGAACTTTTTCGTGAACTCAGTGGTTATTTCAAAAGTCTTGTCGGCTTTCCGCAAGAAGCCACCGACGGCATTTCCGACGAACAATATGTACGCAATGTAATCGAAGCCGTCTTTCGACCAAAAGCCCCTAAAATCAGCTTCTAAGGTGAGCTATCCCACTTCGATTAAATTCAGCTTTACGCTATTTAATCTAATCTGCAACATCCCAAACTGCTGTACTGCATCATGAAATCAAACAAAATTTAAGTCTTATCAAATTCCACACATAGGCACGGAACCTAAAAGCGATCAGGTTGAAAAATGTTTAAGATTTGTACCTGTATTATCCACATCGACAATTGTTCATTTTCGCAACGAGGCTCTAAAATTCATATGCGTCTGAGTCATCCCCGACCAAGGTTTCGATTCATGTCATTTAGGTGTCCGACATCATTCCATGTTTCTATTACCCAGCGGGTTGTGCCGTAAAATGTTCCATTCGTGAAAATGTTCAGGCTGGCGTTGTTTGTTGTAAAGCAACGTGGACGATCCAACGAAATACCTGCAATGTAACGAAAAATGCTATCAAGAACCCCACCGTGAATGATCAGGGCAATGTTGGTACCAGCTCTCTGCAGCAGCAAATCGTTAATAAATGAAGTATTCCGCTGATAGTGTTGTCGATGACTTTCACCCTCGGGGATTACATAATCCGGATCATTCTCATCCAGCTTTTTTAAGATCTCTGAATGCTTTGCTTTTATCTCAGGGACGGTCAAACCCTCGAGAACGCCATAATTTCTCTCTCTAATCCGACTATCAGTTTCTACCGTATGACCGGTATAATGAGCAATTATGGTAGCGGTTTCCTGTGCTCTTCCCAGATCGCTACTGATCAGAGAATTGAATTGAAAAGCTTTCATCCGAAGACCCAGGGCCTTGACTTGATTTCGACCGGTGTCAGTTAGGGGGCTGTCTCCATGACCCTGATATCGTTCTTCTGCATTCCATCGGGTTTCGCCGTGACGTATAGCCAACAAAGTTGTCTTTTGTTGTGTTTTCATATCCATTTTTCCTTTTTGATTATTAAACTACCAACTCTTATGTAATCATATAAATTTGTTAATATTTTATGAGTTTTTATCTGTCCCTGTCCAATATCGGAAAACATGAGAATGGAAAGAAGGTGCAAAGTAAAAATGTTGGTTGATATTGTCGAGAATTAAGATCCATCGCAACTCTTCAATTATATTCTTCTTTATGTTAAGATAATTTGGCTTTTTAAAATGGCGGCATAGCCAAGTGGTAAGGCAGAGGATTGCAAATCCTTTATCCCTGGTTCGACTCCAGGTGCCGCCTCCAGAGAATCCCCCCTCATTTTATAATTAGGACAATTTTCATTAGAATCCAAAACAATATAAGTCTTTATCCAATCAAAAATATAAAAAGGGCATAAAATGATGGATATTTCCATTCGAATCGGCGGTGAGGCTGGTCAAGGGATTCAGTCAATTAGCTCAATTCTTGCCAGAACATTTGTTCGACAGGACTTTTATGTATTCATAAGCCAGGACTTTCAATCGCGCATCCGGGGCGGACACAATTTTGACCAGGTCAGAATTTCGAATGCACCGATACGGACAACTACCGACAAGGTCCACATTTTGATCGCCTTGGATAAAGAGACAACCAACCAGGATCTTGGCTGTCTGGCTGAAGGTGGAGTTTTGCTGTTCGATGGGGATGCCATAGATTTTACATCCGATAATTCCAATCATTTATCAATTCCTTTTAGCAAAATTGCCTCTGAGGTGGGTAAAAGCAAAATTATGATTAATTCGGTAGCAATCGGCGCGGTGATTGCTCTAACGGATTTTGAGCTGCAGCCTGTGTTAAACTGCCTAAAAGAGCAGTTTCAGCAAAAAGGCTCTGAGATATTGGAAAATAATCTAAGGAGTGCAACGGCCGGATATGAATTTGTTCGACGGGATTTAAAAATAAAATCTTCTTTCAAAGTGCCGTCAGCAAAAACTGTTCGGCACAAGATGATGCTCACCGGCAGTCAGGCCATAGCATTGGGTGCAATGGCTTCAGGCTTAAAATTTTATTCAGGTTATCCCATGTCACCAGCAACATCTATCATGGAGTTTGTCGCCGCCCAGGCTGAAAGATACAACATTGTTGTTGAGCAGGCGGAGGACGAAATTGCAGCCATCAATATGGTCATCGGAGCCAATTTTGCCGGTGCCCGGGCGATGACGGCAACCTCCGGCGGGGGCTTCTGTTTAATGGTTGAGGCTTTGAGCCTGGCCGGTATGACCGAGACACCGGCAGTTATTGTGGTCGGCCAAAGACCAGGCCCGTCGACCGGGCTGCCTACCCGGACCGAACAGGCAGACTTGAATTTTGTGATGCATGCGGGCCACGGAGATTTCCCTCGCGCAGTTTTTGCTCCTGGACACCCTGAGCAGGCGGTATTTCTGATGTCAAAAGCCTTCAACTTGGCAGATAAATACCAAATTCCTGTGATTGTATTAAGCGATCAGCACCTTAACGACAGCTATTTCACGGTCGACAAGTTGGGTATTGAGGACATCGTGATTGACCGTGGTCTTATTTTATCCGATCAAGATTTACCTTTGCCCCACAAATACAATCGTTATGCAGCTGCCGATTCGGGAATTTCTCCCCGGATTCTGCCGGGGCACACAAAGGCGGTGCTATACGCCGATAGCGACGAACATACTGCAGCAGGTCACATCAGCGAGAGTGCTACAATCCGCAACCAGATGATGCGTAAACGAATGCAAAAAATGGAGGGGCTAAAACTAGAAATTGGACCTCCGGAAATCTACCCCGCTGGGCAAGCCGAACTCGTATTATTGAGCTGGGGTTCGACCTATGGCGTTGTCAAGGAAGTGGTAGATCAACTGAATCAAAACGGAAATTTTGCTCAGATGATTCATTACCGTG
Source organism: Desulfobacterales bacterium (assembly GCA_050122435.1). Classification (GTDB taxonomy): domain Bacteria; phylum Desulfobacterota; class Desulfobacteria; order Desulfobacterales; family JAHEIW01; genus JAHEIW01. The sequence continues at coordinate 2,622 of JASFIX010000259.1, read as the reverse complement.
AGATTTATCCGTTTAACCCACAGCATGTCATGGTCGAACAGCTCCGCAAAATTAAAATCATTGCGGTAGAAAATAACTATACCGGTCAATTTGCTGACTTTTTTAGCGCGTCAACCGGACTGTCCATTGATCAAAAAATTCTGAAATACGATGGGCGTCCATTCACTTCTCGTGAAATTGTCGACCAGATTAAAGATAGCAAATAGGAGAACAACGATGCTTACCTTGAAAGATTTTGACAGTGATGATCCTATCGCCTGGTGCCCGGGCTGCGGCAATTTTTCGATTTTAAAGGCTTTGAAGCAGGCTTTGGTTGAAATTCAGCAACAACCCCATGAACTGGTGATCGTATCCGGGATCGGTCAGGCACCAAAAACACCGCATTACATACGGTGTAACTGCTTCAATGGATTGCACGGGCGAACACTACCGGTAGCCACTGGAATCAAGCTAGCGAATCACAAACTAACAGTTTTGGCCCAAGGCGGTGACGGCGACGGCTATGGTGAGGGAGGCAACCATTTTCTACACGCCATGCGCCGTAACATAAACATCACCTATCTGGTTCACAATAACCAAATCTACGGTTTAACCAAAGGTCAGGCATCACCCACCAGCGATGCTGGATTCGTTACCCGGACAACCCCCCGGGGATCCTTAAGCCCGGCTTGCAACCCGCTCATGATCGCGGTTGCCTCCAACTGCAGCTTTGTAGCACGGGGATTTGCGGGAGAAATTGACCACCTGGTGAATCTGATCAGCGCCGGGATCCAACACAAAGGATTCGCTTTGATTGATATTTTACAACCCTGTGTTTCATTCAATCGCGTTAACACTTTCAAATGGTATTCCGATCGGGTGTATAAAATCAATACCGATTCAGCATACGACACTAAAGATCGCTTAAATGCCTTTCAGAAAGCTCAGGAATGGGGTGATAAAATCCCTATCGGTATCATTTACCGTCACCAAAGGCCCACCTTAGAGGAACAAATACCGGCGATTGCCGATCAACCTCTGGTCGCTCAGCAGACCAATCCAAAAGTGTTTGCAGAGTTGCTGGAAAATTTTAAATAAAAATTGTCTTTTTTTTGAGTTTATTTGTCCGCCAACAAAATTTTCCTCATCGATCACTGAACTGGCGCCGGCATCTTTAATCTGATTGATTGCGATATGATAGCGGCCGCGCGCAGTAACAGGGAACCAGACATCAACTTTGAGGAGGAACCTAAGATGACTAACATCCTATCAAACACCGACGGCGGTTTGATTACCGCCGACAACTCGGCTGTCGTATTCATCGATCATCAACCCCAAATGACATTCGGCGTTGCCAACATCGAGCGTCAGCAGTTGGTTAACAATGTGGTTATGCTGGCCAAGGGCGCCAAGTTATTTGGTGTGCCGGCGATTCTGACCGCCGTCGAGACCGAATCATTCAGCGGTTATATCTGGCCGCAGTTAATGGACGTCTTTCCGGGGCAGCAGCCCATTGAACGTACCAGCATGAATTCGTGGGACGACACGGTCTTCCGCGAAGCGGTCAAGGCAACCGGGAAGAAAAACATCCTCATCGCCGGGCTATGGACCGAGGTGTGTGTGACCTGGCCTGCGCTCAACATGCTCGCTGAGGGATACAACATCTACGTTGTCGAAGATGCCTGCGGGGCGACATCGCAGCTAGCCCACGATGCGGCTATCCGTCGTTGCGTGCAGGCCGGAGTGGTTCCCATGACAACGATTGCCACGGTGCTCGAGTTTCAGCGTGATTGGGCCAACCGGGAGCATTACGACGATGTGCTCAATATTTTCCGCGAACATGGTGGCGCCTACGGTGACGGCATTGACTATGCCTACACAATGGTTCATAAAGCACCGCAGGCTGCTCAAAATCCGCATGTTGTGGAAAAATAGATCGCAACCGAAAGGGGATGGCGAAAAGTCTCTTGTTGTCCCCGCACAATGGTATAAGGACTAAGCGTTTAAGGACCGAGATACCACACAATTGAGGAGGTTCAAGTATGAGCAATGAAATTCAGTTTGAATACGTGACGCCTGAAGAGCTGTCGGCATGGATGGAAGAGCAAAAGTCATTCTTTCTGATTCACACGCTGACCGGAATTCATTTTCAAAAGGTTCATCTGCCTGGCGCCCAGAACGCATGTGTTTTTGAGGTCACCTTTTTGGATCAAATGCATTCGATCACAGCGGATAAAAATGCGCAAATCGTTCTGTACGGCTCGAGTGAGCGCTCCATGGATGCCCTGACTGCCGCCGAAAAGCTTAAATTGGACGGCTATCAGCGGCTTATGATTCTAAAAGGGGGCATCGAATCCTGGCGGGCGCTGGGTTATCCACTGGCGGGTGAATCTGCAAAGATCGCCCTCGATACCGAAACCCGGCTGTTACTCCCCGAAGGTGAATACCAAATTGATACGGATCAAAGTATTATTGAGTGGTTCGGCCGAAATCCCAACACCAAACATTTCGGGACCATCCGTATTTCTAAGGGACAGATTCAAATCGAAAACGGCAACATGACAGGTGCGGTAGAAATTGATATGGATTCGATCGAAAACATCAACCTGGAAGGTGACGAGCTCCAACCGGTGCTGGTATCTC
>JASFIX010000258.1:0-6223 GCA_050122435.1 Desulfobacterales bacterium | reverse complement strand
GCAATCCGGAATATTTGGATATCGCTAAATTCCGCCTTCTGGGACGACACAATTTTGAAAATGCGTGTGCCGCCAGCCTGGCGGCACTGGCGTCCAGAGCAACGCTGGAAGGGATCCAGAAAACATTGGATCATTTTAAAGGACTGGCCCACCGGCTCGAACTGGTAGCGAACGTCAATGGGGTTGACTATTATAATGACTCCAAAGCCACCAACGTGGACGGTGTGCTCCGGGCACTGGATTCCTTCTCAAAGCCAGTGGTGCTGCTGATGGGCGGCCGCGACAAGGGCAGCAATTTCAGCGTGCTGCAGGATCACATTCGGGCGCATGCCAAAGAGCTCATCGTAATGGGAGAAGCTGCTGAAGCGATCCGCGCGGCCCTGGGGCAGCTGCGGCCGACAAAAGTGGCGGCTTCAATGCAAGAGGCAGTCACAACCGCCTTTCAGGATGCAGACTCAGAGGACGTGGTTTTGTTTTCTCCCGGTTGTGCAAGCTTTGACTGGTATGGCAATTATGCCGAACGCGGAGATGATTTCCGTCGAACGGTCGAGGAACTCGAGAAAAAGGCTGCCAGCAAAGCCAGAGAATGAGGATGATAGATAAGATAGCCTCACGCAAAGACGCCAAAGAACAAGCGCGCTAAGTTTAGTTAAATTGCAGGACAAAAATTTTTCCTTTGCGAGCTTTGCGGCTTTGCGTGCGAATAGAATCGCTTTTGGGAAATCATGACCAAAAAACAACACCATACGCAAACAGCCAACTATGATGTTCAGCTCCTGTTTCCGGTACTTTTCCTGGTGGGGATCGGAATAGTGATGGTGTACAGCGCCAGCTCGGCTCTGGCATTTAAAAAATTCGCCAGTGACTATTTTTTCCTTAAAAAACAGGCGTTATTCGCCTTTGCGGGTGTCATCATCCTGGTCATCGGCCGACATTTTCCATACAAATATTATCGCCCGCTGGCCTATCCCCTGGTCGGTCTGTCGCTGGCGCTTCTGGCGGTCATTCAGTTTACCGATCTGGGGTTGTCCGCCGGCGGTTCTACCCGCTGGATTCAGTTGGGCAGCTTTTCGTTTCAGCCATCTGAATTTGCCCGAATTGCATTGGTGATCTATCTGGCTTACTCGATGGAAAAGAAAGCGGATCGGATTAAAGATTTTTCCATCGGCTTTGTACCGCATGTCCTGATGCTTGGTGTTTTTATGATTCTGATATTTATCCAGCCGGACTTTGGTTCCGTGTTTATTCTGGGAGCCCTGACCTGGGTCCTGCTTTTTATCGGCGGGGTTCGCTTCTGGCAGCTTTTCGCGTCGCTGCTCGTAATATTACCGGTTGCGTATATTTTTTTAATCAACGCCGAATACCGGGCAAAGCGTATTTTGGGATTTCTGAATCCATGGGAGCACTCAAGCGACGCAGGATATCAGATTGTACATTCTCTGATGGCATTTGGTACCGGTGGACTCTGGGGAACCGGGATCGGGAAAGGCTACCAGAAGCTGTTTTATCTTCCGGAACCGCATACGGATTTTATTTTTTCGGTCATCGGTGAAGAACTGGGGCTGCTGGGTGTTTTGATCATCATCGGGCTTTACGGTTGGATCATTATCCGCGGAATCGCGATTGCGCGAAGTGCCCCGGACCTGTTCGGTGCCTACCTGGCCGTGGGTCTGACCATCGCAATGGGATTGCAAATCGTGGTGAACATGGGGGTCGCCCTGGGGCTGCTGCCGACCAAGGGATTAACCCTGCCACTGCTGAGTTACGGGGGTACGTCGCTTTTACTGAATATGGCCTCCATCGGCATATTGATGAACATAAGCGCCTCAAAAGCGAAATAAATTTAGGTATTGGGTATTAAATGCGAAGGGCTGAAAAATGGGCAACGATACATCAAGTATTTCCGAAAGCAAAGCCCTTCGTATCGTGATTGCCGGCGGCGGAACCGGCGGCCACTTGTTTCCGGGACTGGCGATCGCCCAGGAGTTTATGGCGCGAAATGAGCGCAACACCGTTCTTTTTGTCAGCACGGGTAACCCGCTGGAGCGCTCGGTGCTTGGCCAGACGAAATTTAAGCTTGAGGCCATTACCGCCGAGGGAATCAAAGGCCGCGGCTTATGGAATCAGGCGAAATCGGCACTGAAAATACCCAGAGGGATTTTCGAATCCGTTCGGATCTTAAAAGAATATCAACCGGATCTGACCGTGGGTCTCGGCAGTTATTCGGCCGGACCTGTGGTCGTTAGCGCATGGCTGATGAGAACCAAAATTGTGCTGCATGAACAAAATATTTTACCCGGGGTTACCAACCGGATTCTGGCACGCTTTGCCGACCGAATTTACATATCGTTTGATGATACAAAGAAGTGCTTTGATCAGCAGAAAATCAGGCTGACGGGCAATCCGGTGCGTAGAGAACTTTTGAACCATCATCAAGGTAACAGCAATGATGTTGCCGCCGATTCAAAATCGTTTTGCGTTCTGATTATCGGCGGAAGCCAGGGCGCACACCGTATCAATATGACCGTTATTGAAGCCCTGAGGCATTTAACCCAAAAAGAAAGGCTGTATTTTATCCATCAGACCGGTGCGGCCGACGAACAAACGGTAAAAGCAGCCTACCAGGACGTGGGTATCGCAGCCAGAGTTCAAGCATTTTTCAGACATATGGCCCCGCTGTACAAACAGGCCGATCTGATTATATGCCGGGCCGGCGCCACAACAGTGGCCGAGGTGACGGCTGTGGGAAAAGCGGTGATTTTTATCCCCTTCCCTTATGCCGCGGACAACCATCAGGCGTTAAATGCCGACACGCTGGCCAGGGAAGGCGCTGCGGAAATGATACTGGAAAAGGATCTGAGTGCCAGGAGTCTGGGGCAAAAAATCGAATATTATGCCTCGCATCCTGAGGCGCTGGAAGCCATGGCAACCAGGGCCGCTCAACTGGGGCATCCGGCGGCGGCGAAACAGATCGTGGATGATTGCTACCAATTAATTTTCAGTGATTAACCGTTGAGGGTCGAATATTTCATACGGTTCAATAAAATTAGGTGGGTTTTAAGGTTTCAGTGTTCAGGTGTCAGGTGTCAGCTCGATCTATTCTGACACCTGACACCTGACACCTGACACCAGACGTATCATAATAATTAAATAGCAGCGAAACCGTGCTGTGAATAAAAAGACTTAAATTGGAAAGCCCGTGTATCTGAAGAAATACCATATTCATTTTGTCGGCATCGGCGGTATCGGCATGAGCGGAATTGCCGAATTACTGCTGAATCTGGGCTACAAGGTGTCGGGTTCGGATATAAACCGTTCGGATATTACCGACCGCCTGGAAACGCTGGGCGGAACCATATTTAAAGGACACGCTGCTGAGAATATCAAAGAAGCCGACGTGGTGGTGGTTTCCTCGGCCATCGATCCGGATAACCCGGAAATCCAGGCAGCCGGGCAAGCGTCGATTCCGGTGATCCCCCGTGCTGAAATGCTGGCCGAACTGATGCGCCTAAAATACAGCATTGCGATCGCCGGCGCCCATGGCAAAACATCCACCACCTCGATTGTGGCCTCGGTCCTGGCCGAAGGCGGACTGGATCCCACGGTGGTGATCGGCGGGAAATTAAAAAGCATCGGCTCCAATGCCGTCCTGGGTGAAGGGGATTTCATTGTCGCCGAAGCGGATGAAAGCGATGGTTCTTTTTTAAAATTTTCACCCACCATTGCTGTGGTGACCAATATCGACAAAGAGCACCTGGACTTCTATGCCGATCTGGATGCTATCAAAACCGTCTTTTTGAACTTTCTGGATCGCATACCATTCTACGGTCTGGCGGTTTTGTGTCTGGACAATGAACCGATTCAGGATCTGATTCCACGTATAAAAAAACGCTACACCACTTACGGCATGACATCCCAGGCCGACTTCCAGATCCGGGACGTGGAATTCGGTCGGCAACAAAGCCGCTTTGATATTTATCACAATGGCAAAAAATTGGGGATGATCAATCTGAGTCTGCCCGGAATACACAATGTCTATAATGCCACGGCCAGTGTTGCCGTGGGCGTGGAGCTGGGCATTGGCTTTGATCAGATTAAAATGGCGCTGGAAACCGTCGAAGGCGTTCAACGCCGTTTGGAAATTAAGGGAGAGACCAAGGGGGTCACCGTCATCGATGACTACGGGCATCATCCCACCGAGATCAAGGTGACCCTGGAGACCATTGAAGAAAACTGGCAGAATCGGCGCAAGGTGGTCGTATTTCAACCCCACCGCTACAGCCGAACCCGGGCCCTGTTTGACGAGTTCAGCCGGGCATTTTACCAATCGGATGTTCTGGTGGTGCTGCCGATATATGCCGCCAGCGAAAAAAAAATAGAAGGCGTGACTTCGCAAAATCTCTGTGAGGAAATTAAAGCTCACGGCCATAAGGAAGTTATATACGCCGATGGATTTAAAGCCGCCCTTACCCATTTAAAACAGATCCTGCAGCCTGGTGATGTGCTGCTGACGCTGGGTGCCGGAGATGTATACAGGGTGGGTGAAATGTTTCTCAACAAAAAATAAAAGGAGCGGCCCGTTGGGCCTCGAGGAGCGCCCTGCTTCGCAGGGCTCTAAGTTGGAGGTAAAATCATACCTGAAACGAAGTGCTCCTCAAGCGAAGCGCTCTTCAAGTTTCCCAGAAGGGGAAACGCTCTTTAAGCGTAGCGATCCTAAATTAATGAGGTGATTCGTGGGACGTCGGAAAAAGCCGCGCAAAAATTACCGTAAAGGCGCCAAGAAGAAACGCCAATTTGTGTTCTTGCGCCGCCTGGCAATTGGTTTTTATGTCATTGCCGGTGTTGCCGCGTTGCTAACCACCAGCGTTTTATTCATTTTCGTTTATGATGTCATCACGCAATGTGATTATTTTAAAGCCAAAACCCTGAAAATAGAAGGCCAGCAGCGTTTGAGCCAAAATCAGATTATCGAAACAGCCCGGGTGAAAAAGGGAATGAATGTTCTGGACGTCAACCTGGCAATGGTCAGAAAGCGTTTGCTGGCTCAACCCTGGATTGCAGATGCCGAAATCCGGCGGGTGATCCCCAACGGTCTGCATATCAAAGTTAAGGAACATATCCCGCTGGCGATTATCGATCTGGGCCACAAATTCCTCTTAAATGAAAACGGCCGGATCTTTAAAGAATGGACGGATACGGATCCTGCCAATTTACCGCTGGTCAGCGGACTGGCGCCAGCCGATATTCGTCTCCACAGCAACACCGCCGAGCGGCCATCGATAAGGGACAATAACACATCGCAATCGGGACACCCGCACAATGATCCGTTTGAAGCGGTCATGCAGGTACTGAGGCTGGGCAAACAAACCCGCAGTATTCTGTCCAACCGGAACATCAGGCAAATCCAGGTGGATCGGGAAATCGGCATTACGCTTGTGGCCTTTAAACAAATGAAAACCATTGTGCTGGGGTATCAGAACTACCCGCATAAATTCAATATGCTAAAAAATATACTGTCGTATGACAAGCACCGACGAAGTTTCCCGGATTTCGATCGTATTGATCTCAACAATGTAAACCGCATTGTTGTCAATCCCGTCGGTAAGATCCCGGGGGATCATAAGGAGGTATAAGATGCAGGGAGAGGTTATTGTCGGCCTTGATATCGGAACAACAAAAATATGTTCGGTCGTCGGCGAGGTAACTGGAGATAAGACCAACATCATCGGCATTGGCACGAATCCATCAATCGGCCTGCGAAAAGGCGTGGTGGTCAATATTGAATCGACGGTCGAATCCATAAAAAAAGCGGTGGAGGAAGCCGAACTGATGGCCGGATGTGAGATCTCTGCTGTCTATGCCGGTATCGCCGGCGGCCACATTACCGGATTTAATAGCCGCGGGATCGTTGCCGTCAAGGGCTCTGAAGTCGGCGAGCAGGATGTCGACCGGGTCATCGATGCCGCCCGAGCGGTGGCTATTCCGATGGACCGCGAGGTGATCCATGTACTGCCCCAGGAATATATGGTCGATGATGAACGCGGCATCCAGAACCCTGTGGGAATGTCCGGTGTCCGACTGGAAGCGAAGATTCATATCGTCACCGGAGCGGTAGCATCGGCTCATAACATCGTTAAATGCGCCAATCGCTCGGGTCTGGATGTTTGCGATATTGTCCTGGAATCATTGGCTTCGGGCGAAGCCGTACTTACAGAAGAGGAAA
>JASFIX010000257.1:0-6232 GCA_050122435.1 Desulfobacterales bacterium | reverse complement strand
ACCGATGCCTATTTGCCCCAGGCGGAGAAGGTGTCTTTAATGACCATGCATGCGGCCAAGGGCCTGGAGTTCCCGGTAGTGTTTATTGCCGGTTGTGAAAAGGATTTGATTCCGTTAAACCGCCAAGGCGCTGAGCCTGCCGATCCGATCGAAGAACGCCGTCTGTTTTATGTGGCCATGACCCGCGCCATGGAGAGATTGTACCTGACCCGGGCCAAAAAACGCAGCGTTTACGGAGAACTCCTGACCCGAGCGCCCTCCCCCTTTGTCGCCGACATTGAAACCCGCCTTAAAAAAGACGACTCCCCAAAACGAAAGAAAAAAAAGAAAGACGTCGGACAGAAGCAGCTCAAACTTTTTTAATTGCATAGTGCAAGGTCCGGGGCGATAGTGTAGCATTAAGTCCACAAGAAACTATTTTCCTAAATCGCGCTTTGTCCCGAGCCTCATACTTACAGCCATCATGTGCTGGTATATTCATTAAAGATCTTGCTCAAATTTGTCGATATTTACCATTGGAAGGATAATCGGCTGTTTGGCCATTGTAATCCTGAAATCTCTCTGAACTACTTGGCTCTGGCGGTTTTAGCACCTACAAGATATGGTGGGAATGGGGTTGAACATATTAGAATCATTAGATATTATTAAAATTTTCTTGAATTTCGAGCCGAAGTATTATAAAATTTATAATATCTTTTGTTGAGCGAGCGATTGAAGGGGCTTTAGCTTTTTGGGGTGGAAGCGCAAGAAAGATTTGAACGGGTTTTAAGGTATAATGAGCGGACGCGGAACTAAAATTTGTAAAATCATTTTTTTCGTCACTTTTTTCTCTATAATTACGACTGGTTCATCGGTATATGCCGATATTTATATGTATATCGATGAAAACGGGGTAATGCATTTTACCAACGCGCCCACATCCAACGAACACGAATACAAAATCTACATCAAAGAAAAAACTGCCGTTTCCAAGAAATTTTACTCCACCAACAAGTACGACCACTTCATTGCGGATGCTGCGGATCAAACCGGTGTTGACTCCCGCCTGTTGAAAGCCATGATTAAAGCCGAATCAGACTTTGATCCGCGGGCGGTCTCCAGCAAAGGCGCCATGGGTCTGATGCAAATCATGCCGGAAAACTTCAAAATGCTGAATATAGAAAATCCCTTTGATCCCTGGCAAAACATCAGAGCCGGTGCCGAGTACTTTCAAAAAATGTATGAACGCTTTAACGGCAAGCTGGCATTATCCCTGGCAGCCTACAACGCCGGACCCACAGCGGTCGACCGTTACAAAAGAATTCCGCCCTACCAGGAAACCGAGGAATATGTGCGCCGGGTTCTAAGGTACTATCGAACCTTCAAAAAACTATAGAAGTTATTAAACTCCTTTTTCAACAGCAGTTGGATAAGGTTCTGACCGATACGGGCATTGTCCTGAATACCGCTGAAACGAGCACTTCCGGGGCCATAGGCAAAAAGCGGCACCATCGCGGCGGTATGTCCGGTGGTGGTAAAAGCCGTTGAGGTAACCTGCCTGTCTTGAATTGATCCTTCGTGCACGGCCAGGCCGCCGGTTTCATGATCGGCAGTTACCACAATCAGCGTGCGGCCGTTTTTCTGAGCAAAATCCAGTCCTGTACCCACAGCGTCGTCAAAATCGATCAATTCCGCAATAAGGTATTGCGGGTCATGATCATGTGCGGCCGAGTCGATCTGTGAGCCTTCCACCATCAGTACAAATCCATTGCGGTTTCTTGAAAGGATATCAAGGGCAATCCGGGTCAGCCGGGACAGGGAATAATCACGGTCGTGGGCTTTCGGCAGACTTCCGGGTGCCAGCAGTGCGGCCAGTTTTGGGGATTCGGTGTGCGTGGATAGTTTATCGTCGGTAAATATCACCGGCATGCGGGTTTCAAGCAAGGTCAGCAGATTTTTTTGATCTTTACGTTTGCTTCCTTTGCTACTGCCGGGCACAAAATACCCCCAGCCCCCGCCGAATAAAACATCAATGTCGCTGTTTGCAATTTGTTCGGCGATATCGGCCTGCTGGCGGCGGTCTTCGGCATGGGCCAGAAAAGCGGCCGGTGTTGCGTGGGTAACCGATTTGGTTACCACCACCCCGCTGGATTTGTCCTTTTCCTTTGCATATTCAAACAGCGTCTTTAAGGGTTCCTTATCCACCGAAACCGAAATGGTGCGATTATTGGTTTTATAACCGGTTGCCAGCGCCGTGGATGCCGCAGCCGATTCGGTTATAAGACGGTTGGCGGAATGCGTGGTCACCAGGCCCACGGTGGAAAATCGTTCCAGGTTTATGTTGCCCTGGGCGATTTTTCCGGCAGTGATGTGTGATACCCCCATACCATCGCCGATAAACAAAATAATGTTTTCAGGGTAATCTTTGTCTGCGGCACAACTCAACACCAGAAAAGCAAAAAGAAGACCGATGTGAAAAAGGCGAGATGCTTTTTTTATTAAACCCATCGAGAATATCATTTTGAATTTACCAACAACAGGACTTTATTTGCGATGGAGCGGGCAATTTGATCAGATTTTTCAAGTACCGAGGCCGACGTAATGGCATCCACACCCGGCGCATCCGGTTTCCAGCTGTCAAGGATGCCAGTGGTCAACACAATGATTTTATTTTTTTGGGCTTCGCGATCAATAAAACTTTCCACCCGGGGATCCGGCCGACCAGCCATGCACTTGTTGATGATCACAATCGCAGAAAATTCTGAGGTGGATTGGTTTTTGAGGCCTTTAACATCAACAATTTTCAAATATATGGAATTTTGATCGAGTTCATCATAAATTCCGGAAACTACTGCCCGTTTAAATTTGCTATTCTGGGTGACAACCAGAACTTTTTTCTTAGAAGGTGTTGGCGGCCCACTTTCAACCGTTGCCACCGGCTGTGAGGCGCAGCCCCAAACCACCAAGCTCAAGCTGAACAAAAAAATTCCATATATTCGTCTGATTTTCATGTCTTATCCCTTAGTTCATTAAGATCTGGTTATTTATCGGAAGAGAACCTATGGGTCAAGCACATATGAAAAAAACAAGGGTCATTCACATTGGTTCAATACGGTTGCTGTTTGACATCTGTACTTGGTTATGTTTCCTTTCTATTTTGAAACAAAATGGAGAATATATACGATGACACCTTTTCCGCATTTGTTTTCAGCCTACAAAATTGGGCACCTGACCCTAAATAATCGGATCATTATGGCGCCCATTGATACCAACCTTGCAGATGAAAATGGTCACGTTACCGATGCACTTCTGGCTTTTTATGATCGGCGTGCTGCGGGTGGCACCGCCATGATTATCGTTGAGAATTCCCAGGTGGATTATCCGATCGGAAAAAACACCATTCGGCAACTGGCAATTGACCATGAAGATAAGCTTCCGGGACTAAAGAAATTGTCAGGGATACTTCACGATCACGATACAGTTGCCGCCATTCAGATTCACCATGCCGGCCGCGAGACCACTCTTGAAGTTACCGGCGGAAAAACACCGGTGGCTCCCTCGGCAATCCCTTGCGGGCATCTGCAAACACCGGTACGTGAGCTGAGACTATCGGAAATAGAAATGCTTATCGATAAATTCATTAACGCTGCAATTTTGGCAAAGCTGGCAAATTTCGATCTTGTGGAAATTCATGGCGCGCACGGCTATCTGGTTGGTGAGTTTTTATCTCCTTACACCAACCGGAGATCCGACATTTATGGTGGCAGTTTTGCCAATCGCATGCGATTTGCGGTCGAAATTGTGCGCGGAATAAAGGCGCAAGCGGGCCAAGATTTTCCGATCAGCTTTCGGTTCAGCGCCGAGGAGTTTATCCCGGGGGGCATAACACTGAATGACAGCATTCGCATTGCCAGGCTGCTGCAAAATGAAGGTGTAGACGTGTTGCACGTTTCCGCCGGCATTTATGAATCACTGCCGACCCTTCTGGAGCCAATGTCCTATAATCAGGGCTGGCGCAGCTATCTGGCAGCCAATATCAAACAGGCGGTTGAGATTCCGGTTATTACCGTCGGTGTTGTCCGAGAACCTGTATTTGCAGAGCGTTTAATATCTGAAGATCAGGCCGATTTTGTTGCCATCGGCAGAGGTCTTCTGGCGGACCCCGATTGGCCGATAAAGGCTGAACTGGGAAACGTGTCTGACATTCAACGCTGTATCGGCTGCAATGAGGGTTGCCTGAACCAGCGGCTGACGAAGTCGATTCAGTGCTCGGTTAACCCGGAAACCGGCAGAGAACAGCAATTTAAACATTTACCCCTGAAAAAAGAGCGTAAAAAACTCCTTATCATCGGTGGGGGTCCTGCCGGGTTGGAAGCCGCCAGGGTTGCGGCCTTACGGGATTTTCACGTCACTCTATTTGAAAAAGAGCCCTATCTGGGCGGTCAGATGCGGTTGGCATGTATCCCGCCGGGAAAACAAAAGATTTCCTGGACCATAGAATATTTCGAATATCAGATGCAGCATCTCGGTGTGGATGTGCACTTACAATCTTGCGCTGGAATAACAGAAATTTTGGATGCGGCGCCAGACATAGTGGTGATTGCGACCGGCTCCACCGCCATCAAGCCCACAGGTTTTGCTTCCCTGAAAAATCTAAAGACACCGGACGAGATACTTTTCCAATCGGAGATATATGGACATGGAATCAATAATGCGGCCATCATTGGCGGGGGCGGAATCGGATGTGAAACAGCCCTTTTTCTCAAAGAAAAAGGGCTGGATGTTTCTCTCTTTGAGCAGCAAAGCACCATCGCACTTGATGTTGAGCCCATTACCGCCTGGGACTTAATTGAACGAGTGGAAAAAGCCGGAATTAAAATAGCGGTTGACAGCCGCGTTGCCGATATAAAGGACAATACCTTAAAAATCGTGAGGGCGGAAGCAGAAGAAACGAAAATGGTAGACTACCCTTTTGATCTGGTTGTCTGGGCAGGCGGCAGGATTTCCAACCAGGAATTGGTTCAGCAAATTAAGCAGATCGAGCCCCCGTTTGATCTTAAGATCATTGGCGACGCCAAATCCGTCGGTAAAATTCACGATGCCATCTATGATGGATATACAGCCGTGGCGACCTGATAAACAAAGCCTTTAGTTCAGTTTCTGGGGGATATTTTGCATTTCCATGAGCACCCATTTCACTGTTACGCGGCGAATCAGCTCCTGCCAGAGTTCGGATGGGTTTTGTGAAAAAATCGAGTCAGCGTCTGCTTTTACGACATACCAATCGCCGCGGGTTCTCTCAACATCGAGCTGGCTGGGTGCCCAGCCGGCATAACCGGCAAACAGCCGAAAACCCTCGTCTTTGGTGGTCTTTTTTATAAGGCCTTCAAGCACCTTCCAGCTGGAGCTGATGTAGACATCCGGAACGACCGCGGTCGCATCTTCAGGCATTTTGGATGATCGGATTAGCAGCAGCATCTGGTTTACGGCCACCGGTCCGCCAACGTAAATGGTATCTTTGCGCTGTTTAAGTTCCTCGATATCCGGAAATACCGTTGCCAGTTTAACAGCTGAAGGGCGGTTGATCACCAGGCCCATGGCACCCTCTAGTCCGTACTCGATCAGAAGCACCACCGTTTCCCGAAAATTTGGATCCTGAAGTTGACGGCTGGCCACCAGAAATTTTCCTTTGGCCAATTCTTCCCTGGTGCCGGGACTGCCGGGGCTTTCTTTGGGAATTGCGGCATTGAATCCCAGGCGCGCGGGATTGGAGTCGGTGGCTTCCGCAGTTAAATGCAGGGCGAAAAAAAGTGTTGCCTGCAAGATCAGGATGGCCAGGAGGAAACGGGAGATAAATCGTTGTTCCTGGCGTTTGTTTCTGAATACGGTGGGATTCAGTCTCACCACCCCTTTCTATTGTAATAAATTGGGGATGACTGCAGGAATATCTAGGTTAGGTTTTAGCAGGAAATGAATCGGCGCGTCAAGATGGCAGAAGCAATATGATGCGTTCTTGTTTTATTCGCTGAATCCCAGACCTTTAAAGCCCTCTAAATGCGCCTGCTTGACCCGCCACGTGTCGTCTTTTTTTAGCAGCTGAAGTTTAATCTGGAATAGATCCGCATTTTCCCCCACCGCTTCAAGCCAGCGCCGGGGCTCTTCGTAGAGGTCCTTTAGGTCGGGAATGGTGCGATCCTGTTTGACGATCAGCAGATAAATCGTGCAGGTTGCGCTGTTGTCTGTGGTTGAAAGA
>JASFIX010000256.1:0-6245 GCA_050122435.1 Desulfobacterales bacterium | reverse complement strand
TGCGATATTTGTGTTTCTCTCAATGTATCGGTAGTTGGCTGATATTTGGTTTTCATACATGATATCCCAAGGCATCAGTCTTGGAAATCGTCCATCTCTTGACCCATCTCCCCAGATCATGTATCAACTATATAACTCTTCTGAATTACAATTGATCTGACACTGATCTCTAATAGTTGTACCTGACCCCATTCTGAACCAGATAGTACCTTTTCAATACGTATCATCTTCTATCAACACCCATCCATTGAGGTGATCATTATGACTACGGATCAAAAAGTCACACGCAAACTCCGAGCCATTCTTTCCGCTGATGTCAAAGGCTACAGCCTCCTAATGGCAGATGATGAGGTTACCACAATCCAGACTTTGAAAGAGTACCGAGGCATCTTGTCTGCCTGTATCGAAGAGCGAGGTGGAAGAGTTGTTGATGCCGTGGGTGATAATCTATTGGCAGCGTTTGGTAGTGCCGTGGATGCCGTTCAGTGTGCCGTGGAGGTTCAGAAAGAGCTGAAAAATAAGAATCAAGAACTACCTGAAAATAAGCGGTTGGAATTTCGTATCGGTGTTAATATCGGAGATGTAATTCAGGATGGAGACAGAATCTTTGGGGAAGGTGTTAATGTTGCTGCAAGGATAGAGGGGCTTGCCGATGCTGGTGGAATATGTGTTTCACGCAGCACGCATGATCAGATAAAGAATAAGCTCAATTTGAACTTTAAGTACCTTGGTGAACATGAGGTTAAGAACATCAAAGAACCAGTTCGTGTGTACAAGGTTCTGATGGATACGGGTTCGCCTGAACCTCTAGTTGAGAAGCAGCTTAAGTTGCCAGATAAACCTTCCATTGCTGTGTTGCCATTCACCAATATGAGTGGAGATCCATCTCAAGAATACTTCAGCGATGGACTCACAGAACAGATCATAAATGGATTATGCAAGGTCCCAAACCTGTTCGTGATCGCTGGGAATTCATCCTTTGCTTATAAAGGGAAATCAGTCAATGTACAACAGGTTGGAAAAGAGCTTGGTGTGCGATATGTCCTTGAAGGCAGTGTGCAAAAGGCAGGAGACCGTGTGAGGATAACAGCCCAGCTTATAGATACGACAACAGGATATCATCTGTGGTCTGAAAACTACGATCGTGACCTGTCAGATATTTTTGCTTTGCAAGATGAAATTACAATAAAACTCATAAATACTATGCAGATAAAGTTGACCCATGGGGAACAAGCTCGTCTATGGGGACAAGAATTCACAAATATTAAGGCATTTGACAAGCAAATACGAGGAGCCGAGTGTTTTTTACGCACTAACGAGAAAGATAATAAACAGGCAAGGCTATTTTTCAAGGAGGCTATCAACTTGGATAAAGATTTCGCCATGCCATACGCTCTGCTTGGCTTCACACATATGTTTGATCTTGTCTTTAAATGGAGCGAGTCTCCGTTACAATCTTTTGAGGAAATCGAAAAAAATGCTAATAAAGCGCTTGCATTGAATGATTCTCTTGATTTGGCCCATATTTTGTTGGGTTGGAATTATCTTTTTAAAAGACAATATGACGAAGCAATAAAGAAAGGAGAGCGAGCTATTGAGCTTAATCCCAATGGTGCCGAAGCTCACTTGCATTTGGCATTTTTCCATATTTTTTCAGAAAAAACAGAATTAGCTATCAAATTGCTTAAAAGGGCATTTCGGCTTAATCCAATTCCACCAACTCATTATTATGACTTTCTGGCAATAGCTTACAGAAATATTGGAGAATATGATAAAGCAATAGAGCTGTGTACAAAAGGTCTTAGTGGTAATCCTGATAATCTTTCAGTGAATCTTACGTTAACTATTACTTATAGCCTTTTAAACCGAACCGAAGAAGCCCAAAAGGCAGCTGAAGAAGTTCTCAGAATAGATCCAAACTTCTCACTTGAGTATTATGCCATGACGATACCATATAAGCATAAGGAAACTGGGGATAAGTTTGTCGAGGCACTTCGTAAAGCGGGTCTACCTGAATAGATATGATAAAGGGCATTTGATATATCACACTTTTTTCCTTGCTTGGTATTCGTGTCATATCTCCAACATATCATTACTTTTGAATTGCCGAAAAACTTGTGATATTTGATTGAAACCACAAATATCAAAGATTAAAGGATACAGCGAAATCGAATGACCCTCGGTAGCTCACCCCCTTTGCTGTCTGAAATGGTGCAGGGAAAAGAAATTATTACCTCTGAGGGTGTCTTTCGGATAAAAAATGTGGGAATAAAAGAAACGATTATTAAGGAGTTAATTTTCAACCGTGCAAGACAAGGATCATACAACTAAAAATAGGCAGCCTGTTATTTTATTTGCTGATGATGATAAAATCTGTCTGGATGTCAGTGTCCAAATACTTCAGAAATTAGGCTATACGGTATTGGAAGCAAGAAACGGAAAAGAGGCAATTGAAGAATATAAAAATAACCAAGACAGGATCGATCTTGTAATACTGGACATGAGAATGCCCTATAATGGTGAACATGCCTTTGAGCAACTGAAAAAAATTAATGCTGATTTAAAAATCATAATTACAAGTGGATTTACCGAAGATTACGGTATTCGTGAATTATTAAAACAAGGATGTGTAGGTTTTCTTAAGAAACCATTTAATGCGAAAACTTTGTCTCATATAATTAGAGATGCTCTAAATAATTGATTTGTTATAAAAAGAATCTGAATCGCTACCTTTTCTTTATTGCCAGAAAGCATTAATTACCATCCAGAGATATAAACATAAAGGCTTCTGAGGCTATCAATAAATCCATGTATTTCCAACATATCACCACTTTTGAATCCTCCAAAAACCTGTGATACCAGTTTTATATCTGCAATCATAAGGGCCGAGACAGTTCCGATCATTTTATCGTTGATCATTTTTGGGAACTATTGATGCGGTGACAGCCATACTCCAAGGATTTTTCTAATTTTCTCCAGGTGTTCAAGGGCGATGGGAATGCGGCGGTTGGCTTACCTAAACCCCCAGAGGTTTTTGGATTCAAATGTCAATATGTCACGGACGTCCCTATCTTTCTTATGCTTGAAATCGAACATTTCATTACTATGATAGATTTAATGGAAAGTGATACAGCATCAAAGGTTAAATCGCGATGGACTTCAAGTATATTGTCATAGGGTGCGGGATAATGGGCAGTGCGGCGGCCATGCATCTGGCGGCATCTTCGAAAGAGGTGGCATTAATTGGCCCCTCGGAGGCGATGGCCGATACGGATGCGGCCATTCCGAAAGCAAGCCACCACGATGAGGGGCGCATCACAAGGATGCTGGATGCGGACATTTTTTGGAGCAATCTGGCCAGGCGATCGATCGAGCGGTATCGCCACATCGAGCAGGCTTCCGGCACCCCATTTTTTAATGAATGCGGTTTTCTGTGGATCGACAATGATCCGAAGCGCGTTGAAAAAATGGCGCGGATGGCAGCCGCTGATGCCGTAACCATAGAGCGTTTGACCGAGGGGCAAATAAAAGAAAGGTTTCCATATCTGTCGAGGGATGGAATTTCTGCAGCCCTGTATCAGCCTCATAAATCCGGAACCATCAACCCGCGGGCCTACGTTCGAGCCATGGCCGCCTGTGCGAAGGCAGCCGGGGTGCAGCATTTGAACGATCACGTCATCAATTTGAACGCCACGTCTGGAGGCGTTGAGCTCCGGACACGCACCGGTCGAACCCTGCGCGCCGATAAAATACTGCTCACCACCGGCGCCTACGGTGCAGTCGACGGGCTCTTCTCACAGGAGCTGCCGCTGCGGGCGTGTAAAACCGGCGTTGTCTTGATAGAGATGCCCCGCCCGGATGTGGACGGGGCGTTTGCCGGCATGCCGAGCATTATTTCACGGCCGCCCCCTAACCGGCCCAATACGTATCTACTGCCTCCTTTGAAGTACCCGGATGGAAAATTTTATCTGAAAATTGGAATCGGCGAGCCGGGCCCGCCGCTGAAAAGCGACGTTGAACTCAATCATTGGCTTCGCAACGGCACGGATCAAGAGGTTGTCACTATATTGCTCGAAGAGCTCAGCCGCATCATGCCGGACCTAAACATATCCTCATGGAAGTACATGCCCTGTGCAACCTGTCACACGCCGGATGCGCGGCCGATTATCGACCTGATCGGCAGGGGCAGGATCGGGCTGCTTTTGGGCGGAAACGGATACGCGGCAAAATCCGGTGATGCCCTCGGGCAGCTGGGGGCTGCGGTACTGCATGGCGGTGAGTGGCCGGGACCTATATCCAAAGTCGATCTTTCACTGGCCAGGTTCGATGCCAACGACGTTTATGACTGAATCACCATAGCCAAATCGCTGTGGCACCCGATAAGAAAGTTATAATTTCATGGTTGCCCTTCTTTTGATTCCTGCGCATCCAGATAAACAATCCCATCTATCTCGATCATGACGTGCTTGCCGCGGCGTAGCCTCTTAGGGCGAAGACGGGGTTTACCGCGGCGTAGCCCCTTAGGGCGAAGACGGGGTTTACCGCGGCGTAGCCCCTTAGGGCGAAGACGGGCCTGTCCTGCGTAGCTTTAGCGAAGCAGGATCCTTTTCCGTCATGACGTGTCTGTCCTTCGCACGATCCGGCAAAGGCCTTTTCTAAAACTGAAAAACTAAAGGACGTCCTTTGTGTCATTCTAAAATGCTTAAGTTTTAAGCAATTTGAGCCGATATAACATATAGGTGAAAAGACACTGAATTCGGGTCATAAAAGAAATGCTATTGTTGGGATTTAAATCAATTACTGAATACATGTGAGATGGAACAGGTTCTTATGAACATGCTTTTGATGATTAGGTTAAATAATTTTTTAAGGATGTGCTGACCATGGCTTTGTTAGAAAAATACAGTATTCTTTTACGGTGGTGGCTATTCTTTGCGGTTGCAAGTTTAGGCACTGTGGCGCTTTACTTGTCTGGCGTCATACAAAAAGTCAACCAGGCAGATTTTACTAAAATCAGTTTTCTCATCTATGCTGTTTTTGCAATTTTTACAGTTCGCACAGGCATAGAAACGTACCGCCTTTCTATGGAAGATAAAGTTACAAATCAAAACATCGCTATATATTACAAAAAAAGTGACATTGGTTGGTTCGTGAGTGACATGCTTCTGACCCTCGGAATGATTGGTACGGTGGCAGGTTTTATCTACATGTTGGACACAAGTTTTTCAGAAATGGATCCTAAGAATGTTATTAGTATGCAGGGCGTGTTGGCTAAAATGGGCGCCGGCATGAGCACAGCGTTATATACTACTGCAGCCGGTCTTGTTTGTAGTTTGTTACTGAAACTTCAATTGTTCAACTTTACGCATCATTTAGATTATCTCTCAACAACTCTGGAGAAGAATGAGGCCTCGTAGAATATATTATAACAATACAAGCTTTTTGGATCTATTATTCAATACGCTGGTTGGTTTTGTTTTTTTGTTTATTATCTCATTTTTATTGATCAACCCGAGTATCAAAAAAGCGGATATCGAAACCAAGGCCGAGTTTGTAATAACTGTCACATGGGACGACAACAGTATAGACGATGTTGACACCTGGTTGCAGGATCCAGTCGGCAACGTGCTGCACTTCAATCAAAAAGACGTTGGTCTGGCTCATTTGGATAGAGACGATCTTGGAACACTCAACGATACCATCATACTGGATGACGGACGCCAAATTGTATACAACCATAACCAGGAGCTTACCACCATCAGAGGGTTTCTTACGGGTGAATGGGTGCTCAATGTTCACATGTATAATAAACGAAATTCAAATCCTACTCTTGTTGAAGTACGCATAGATAAACTCAATCCAAAAGTTGAAACAATCTTTTACAAAAAAATCGTGATGAAGCGTAAATGGGAAGAAATCACAGTGACCCGGTTTGTAATGACCAATGAGGGTGATATCATCAGTTGGGATGACCTTCCAAAGAGACTGATAGAGGTCTCCTCACATCGAGGAGGTGTGGGAGGTACAGGATGAACTGGGTTGTTAGTTTAGTTCGAGCTAAGGGGTTTTAAATGGATATGTGGTCTGGCTATATTGGTTTGGCAATTGCCTTTGTAATCATCTCATCAATTGTGTTGTGGTTTTCTATACGCACACCAGGTCAGATTATAATCAAAGCAATGCTGATTCCTGCCACAGTATGGTATGGTCTGGTATTATATTACTCTGTGCCGAATTTGATGGGG
>JASFIX010000255.1:0-6249 GCA_050122435.1 Desulfobacterales bacterium | reverse complement strand
TCAATGGTCTGGCTGTGGGTATCGGCGCGGAGTTTGCGCTGGCCTGCGACATTCGAATGGCTTCAGAACAAGCTTATTTTGGATTTCCCGAAGTCAAAAGAGCACTGTTTTTCACCAACGGTGTTATGTACTTTCTTCCCAAACTGGTCGGATTGGGACGGGCCAAAGACTGGCTCTTAACAGGTGAAAAAATCTCGGCGCGGGACGCACTTGAGGCCGGCCTTGTTACGGCCGTGCTGCCGGCTGACAAATTAATGCCATCTGTTTTCGGCAAATCCAATATCATTGCCGCAAATGCCCCCCTCTCCATTCGCCTCACTAAAGAAGCCTTTGAACAAACCAATGAAATGGACCTTGAATCGATCTTGAAGCTCGAAGAAGACAGTGTGGTCGCCTGCCATGCAAGCGAGGATTTTTTTGAGGGGGCCCGAGCATTTATAGAGAAACGCGACCCTGTTTATAAAGGCAAATAAAAAAAGAGGGGCCCGCTCGCGCAGACCCCTCTTGGCGTTGTAAGCAAAATTAACGCCTGTCTGTTATTATGGTGTTTCGGTACTTAAGGTCACAAGCTTGCCGCCTTTGTATGCCCAGATCTCAATCGGCGTGACGACATCACCATGTTTGTCGAAATCGACCGATCCGGCAGCGCCTTCATAGTTAATGGCTTTGCCCTGCTTGATCAAAGCAAATGCTTTCTCGAACTCACCGGGAATAATGACCTCCCCGGGAGGATTGGCCACAGCCCGCATGTGATCCCGGATATTTGCAGCGGTCAACTCAAGTCCTTTGACTTTGGCCGCGTAAGCCGCCAGCCCGAGAATGGCCGCCCCGTCATAGGCATTGGTGATAAACGGCTTGGGGGGAAGCTGACCATATTCGGCCTTATAATACTCATTGAACTTATCGAATGCTGTACCGCCGACCGTGCCGGGAGCCGTACCCTTCTGGCCTTCAAGGGCTTTGGCGCCTACCGTATCAATGATATCCGTTGATTTGGTGCCGTCACAGAACAGGAATCTTCCGTACTTGTAAAACTCGAGGGCTTCTTTCACATAAACCTTGGCATGCTCCGGGTAACTATAGACAAGCAGTCGATCCGGATTCCCCGCCAGGGCTTTTTTCAGCTCTGCGGTATAGGATTCGGCGGCTTTCTCGTCGTGGGGTACTGAGGCGAGTACCTTGCCACCGTATTTTGCAAAGGATTCTGTGAATACTTCTGCCAGTCCCTGGCCATACGCATTATTGACGTATAGGATCGAAACCGTTTTGTTGTAGCTGGCAGCCAGTTTGCCGGCCACGACACCTTGCAACGCGTCTGAGGGGCAGGTTCGGAAGAGGAAGTCTTTGCCTTCGTCCGCCGGCAAAACCGTCATCAAGGGATTGGTGGAAGCTGGCGAAATCAGGATCACATTATTGGGAAGGGTCACTGATTCCGCCACAGCCAGGGTAACCCCGCTTGACAGCGCGCCAACGATGCCCACGACATTGTTGACATTAACCAATTTTTTGGCCGCATTGGCCGCTGGAGCCGGGTTCGTTTCGCTATCCTCATGGAACCACTCGATTTCAAAACCGGCAGCTGCCATTTGCTTACCTGCCAGGACAGCGCCATCCTTAATCGGCGGCCCATATTCCTTCAACGGGCCGGTTTGAGCCATGAGGGTTCCGAGCCTGATGTCCGCTGCCGGTGCAGCAGAAATGAGGGCAAGCGACAGGAACAAAACACTAGCTAGAATAACAAATTTTCTCATGTTTACCTCCTTTGTTTGATTACGGCCTCTGATCCACGTTTTGCGCCCGGGGAAGGGTTAAATCCACCTCCCTTTTCTCAAAACTTAAAACAAAGACCGCCCCTGAAAATGAGTGTGAGCATTAAAAACGCTTGTTAATACTAGGGTGATGGCCGGTTAATAAAAGTGCTCCGGGCAGAAGCCGCAGAACACTGGACAGAGAAAAGAGGTTCAAAAATAATTTCCATTTAATAATACAAAGCGACATCAGATATTAAATGAACCTCAGATTGGATACTTATAAGAAAAAGCAAAGGGTGTGTCAAGTATATCTCACTAGAAGTGGTTTTAAAGCCCCAGATCAGGCTCAAAGGCAAGGCGTCAGGCCGATCGGGAAAGCGCAGCATACATGGGTATGTGAGCATTTACCGGAGGTCTGCAACGCAGCCATTGGGCCTTAGATGGGGCTTTAAAACCACTTCTAAAGGCGACTTGCTTGACTTGTCGAAGGTCTTTTCTTAATTTTTAAAGACCAACTCATTTAAATATCAACTCATAAAAAATGGAGGAATACATTATGTCAAAAGCCATCAGGATATATGAAACCGGAGGAACCGATGTCATGCGCTGGGAGGATTTCGATCCAGGCCCGCCGGCAACAGGCGAAGCCCTGGTGCGGCATGAGGCCGTGGGACTGAATTTTATCGATGTTTATCACCGCACCGGTACATATCCGTTGCCTTCGCTGCCGGCCATCCCGGGGATGGAGGGCGCCGGAATTGTGGAAGCGGTCGGTGAGGGTGTAACCGAGGTTGCCGCAGGAGATCGGGTGGCCTACGCGGGATTGCCGCCCGGGGCGTATGCCGAAACGCGCCTGATTCCCGCCCATCGCCTGGTGAAGGTGCCGGATGCAATTTCCGCCCAGCAGGCCGCTGCCATGATGTTGCAGGGAATGACCGCGCGCTATCTGCTGCGTGGCTGCTATGACGTCAAAGCCAGCGATACGATTTTAATCCATGCAGCCGCCGGCGGGGTGGGATTGATTGTGTGCCAGTGGGCCAATCATTTAGGCGCGACGGTCATCGGCACGGTCGGATCCGAAGCTAAAGCCGAACTGGCGAGAGCCCACGGATGCCAGCATACCATTCTTTACAATGAGGAAGGTTTTGACGAGCGCACCCGGGAAATTACCAGCGGCAAGGGAGTGGATGTGGTTTACGATTCGGTCGGCCAGGCCACCTTTATGAAGTCCTTGGATTGCCTGCGCCCCTTGGGCATGATGGTCAGCTTCGGCCAGTCCTCAGGGCTTGTGCCCGCATTTGATCCTGGGCTCTTGTCAGCAAAAGGCTCCTTATTTTTAACCCGCCCCACCTTGATGACCTATACGGCCGAGCGCGACGCTTTGTTGGCGCATGCCCGGGACCTGTTTGAGGTCGTCCAAAGCGGTGCGGTAAAAATCGAGGTTCGACAGACCTATCCGTTGGCCGAGGCTGCCCAAGCGCATCAGGATCTGGAGGCCCGCAAAACCATAGGCTCCACGATTTTATTGCCGTAGATATTTGAATGCGGAATGGGGGAAAAAAAATGATTCACCGCAGAGACGCGGAGGTCGCAGAGGGTTAATTTTTTCCGGCATTTCTGCAATAAATAGAAAAATCATTCTCTGGCCCTTTGCGCCTCCAGCGACTTGTTGGGTCGAAGCTCAAAGCGAAGACCAAAGCGGGCGGTGAACAGCCATCGGGTGGGTTGGGTTTAAGTACAAAAACCAAGATCATGACTTGACAGATCCTCAATTTTCTGGCATTTTGACATTTTTCTTAAATTTCTGGCTATTAAGGGTTTGGATTTTATATTTAACGCGAAATTTAGATGATAGGTGAAATAACTAATTTTTGCGCGAGTAAAAATTTAACGGAGGAATAAAACGAATGGCTCAAGAGGCAATCAAACTTGGCGGAAAGAAAAAAAGCAAGTTCATCGACCAGGTTAAAGAGCTTCTGCCGGAGGGCGGAAATCTTAACCTGTGTCTGACTTGCGGCGCCTGTTCTTCCGGCTGCCCGGCCACGGGCCTGGAAGAAATGGATCCGAGAAAATTTTTGCGCATGGCCGCACTGGGGATGGATGATGAGATCTTAAGCTCAGAATGGGCCTGGTGCTGCACCCTGTGCATGCGCTGCATCTATGTCTGCCCCATGAAAATCGACATCCCGCAGCTGGTGTTCAACGTCAGAAAAAGCCGGCCCCGGGAAGACCGGCCCAAAGGTATCTTAGGTTCCTGCGATATGGCCCTGCGAAGCGATACCTGCAGCGCCATGGGTGCCAGCGAGGAAGATTTTCAGTTTGTGGTTGAAGATGTGCTGGAGGAGGTTCAACAAACCCAGGAAGGGTTTGAGGATCTGCAGGCCCCCATCAATAAGAAAGGTGCCAAATATTTTTTAAACCAGAATTCCCGCGAACCGGTCACCGAGCCCGATGAAATGGTGCCCCTGTGGAAAATCCTGCACATTGCCGGTGCGGATTGGACTTACGGCACCAAAGGCTGGGCGGCTGAAAACTACTGCATGTTTATGGCGGACCTGGAAAACTGGGAGAAAATTGTCAGGACGAAGGCCAAAGCAGTGGATGATCTGGGCTGTAAGTACTGGCTCAATACGGAGTGAGGGCACGAATTGTTCGCAGTCCGGGCCGGACTGCAAAAATTCAACATCGAGCACAACTTTGAAATCGAAAGCATTATTCACTTATACGCACGGTGGATCCGCGAAGGCAGACTAAAGGTCAGCTCCGAATGGAACAGAGAAAGAAAGATCATATTTACCTGCCAGGACCCGTGCCAGCTGGTCCGCAAATCTTTAGGCGATCCGGTGGCCGAGGATATGCGGTATGTTGTTAAAGCCGTGGTGGGAGAAGAAAATTTTGTCGATATGACCCCCAATCGCTCCAATAACTATTGCTGCGGCGGCGGAGGGGGCTTCTTACAGGGCGGACTGCCCGACCAGCGCCGTGGCTTCGGCAAATTAAAATACGAACAGATCAAGGACACCGGCGCCTCATATTGCATTACGCCGTGTCATAACTGCCACGCTCAGATTCATGACCTCAGCGAGCACTTTGAAGGCGGTTATCATTCAGTGCATCTGTGGACCCTGATCTGCCTGTCTATGGGTGTCCTGGGCGAAAATGAGCGCGAATATCTGGGACCGGACCTGGCGGACGTGGATGTGCTGCCGTCCAAGGAACTGGAGGAATAATCAAACCTATAAAGTCGTTAAATTAGACACAGAAAAACCCGACCTCTTAAAAGGTCGGGTTTTTTTATCTTTTATTTTGAACCGCAGAACGAGGAATATCGAATGTCGAAGTAGAAAAATCAATCTGTTAGTTCTTTTGACTTCTGCGGTTGGACATTCCTTGTTCGATATTCGATATTCAAAAAAACAAATGAAGCGTGTGCCTACCAGGCTTACGCTGCCTTGGACACCCTAACCGCGCAGACCTTTAATTCAGGAATTCCCGAGATCGGGTCAAGGGCGGCATTGGTCAACCGATTGGCCGCCGCCGCCGCATAATGAAAGGGGATAAATATGGTTCCGTTAACCGCCTTGCGCGATATTTTAATCCGCGCCTGGATCGTTCCCCTGCGCGACGCAATGTCAACCAGGGTCCCCTCTTCCAGTTCAAATTCGCGCGCATCCTGCCTTGATATTTCCACAAATGCCTCAGGCGCAATTTCATTGAGTCCGCCGGTTCTCATGGTCATCGTTCCGGTATGGTACTGGTAAAGCAACCGGCCGGTAGTTAGATACAGGGGATACTCGTCATCGGTCATTTCAGCCGGCTCAATATAATCGATGGCATGAAAAAGACCCTTGCCGCGCGTAAACTGTTCACCATGCAAAATCGGTGTGCCGGGGTGTTCGGCCGTCGGACAGGGCCAGTGAAGGCCTTCATGCTCGATGCGCTCATAGGTGATGCCGGCATAAGACGGTGTGAGCCTTGATATTTCCTCAAAGATTTGCTGGCTGTTTTCATAGGCCATGGGGTGCCCCATGCGCGTAGCAATCTCACAGCATATTTTCCAATCGTCCCATGTCTGCCCCGGCGGTTCCACCGCTTTGCGCACCCGTTGCACACGGCGCTCGCTGTTGGTAAAGGTGCCTTCTTTTTCAGCATAGCAGGCCGAGGGCAGCACGACATCCGCCAGTTTAGCGGTTTCGGTTAAAAAGATGTCCTGGACCACCAGAAAATCCAGGTTATTCAGGCTTTTTTCAGCATGGTTGACATCCGGATCGGATACCAGCGGATTTTCACCGATGACATAAAGGGCTTTGAGGGTGCCGTCATGGGCCGCCGGTATCATTTGAGTCGCTTGCATGCCGGGTTGGTCGGGAAGCGCCGCCACACCCCAGGCCTCCGCCATGCGTTGACGCACAGCCGGATCAACGACTTTTTGATAGCCGGTATACACATCCGGAAGTCCGCCCATATCACATGCCCCCTGGACGTTGTTTTGCCCGCG
>JASFIX010000254.1:0-6258 GCA_050122435.1 Desulfobacterales bacterium | reverse complement strand
GCAAATCAGAAGGGGTTGGAGGAGAAAATTCGTAAAATGATACCGGGTTATATGGCCATGGGTGAGACTGGAATGGCCGAGCATGCCGATCATGTCGATCACATGACGGGTCCTAAAAATACCTTACCGATGATGATGGGCAAGGGCCCTTTTGGCAATATTGAAATGGGCGGGATGTTTACAGTCGTCAAGGTCAGAGATCAGCTGCAGTCTTATGATAAAGACCCCGGCTGGTATAAACACCCCGAAGGAACGGTATCATATAAATTAAAAGATATGTAGTGGCGCAACGAATGAAGTAACGATATTTCTCATACCAAATACGTAAAGACAGATTCTAAATACATAAATTTTTCAATCACTTTATGGCTCACCTTATCATATGTTTGATCTCAGATGCCGCCGTTGACGGCCTATGCAAAAAGAGTTTAACTTCTGGCTGCATACATAATTGCTATAAACAGAGCAACTACCCAATCATAGACCGCACAGAAAGGTACATACCAACGAGGTATAATTCCTTGACCATACTTACCGTGGTGTAAATAGTCCCAAACCCCGTGCAGACCCAAGCCAGCCACCAGAAACCACCAACTCAGCCACATACCGAGTAAAGCAAGGGTGATGAAGAAGGCACAATCGATGATCTGCTTGATAAGTGGAAGTTGGCCATTGGAAGCAAGAGAGAAACCGATGTAAATTGAAGCAATCAACGTTAGTAAAATTGCAGTTACATCGCGAGACAATTCGGCTGAAAGCATGCTAAGCACAATACAGGTTGCCACCGCCAAACCGAATCCGATAAGAGGCTCACGCATCGAATGAGTTATTCCCTGCTAAAATGAATTCCTAACTAAAAACGTGGCTTTTATAATTATGATGATTATTCTATGAGTTGTAGGGTAAAGCATCGTGGGTTTTATCCGTTTACGCTTATGTCGGAAAGTTTCAATGTTTTTTGTAATATAAAGCTTAAGAGGTGTATTATGGCCTTTAATTTAAATAAAAAGCAATATACGGATCCGGTTTGCGGTATGAAAGTGAATCCGGCCAAGGCAGCAGCTATGACAATATATAAAGGAGATCAGTTATATTTTTGTGCTGAAAGCTGCAAAATTACTTTTGATGCAGACCCAAAGAAATTCGCAAAGAACCAACCAAAGAGTTTCTGGCATCGCTATCTTGACAAGCTAAATAAGGCCACCGGCGGACGGCCACCGTCATGTTGTAGCTGACTGATGTACCCTAACCCGATCGAAAATCAATACATCTCAACCACTGATATTAGATCCTGTCTAATTTCCAATTTTCGGCAAAATATCAGACCAAGCCTGCTTGAAGCTTAACATCGACAGATAGACACAGCATTCCCGATAAAGGCGGTGAAGTGTCTTTAAATTATCAATGGGGTCAAATTTTTCAGCCATTTCATCTTTCTCTTTTCCGACACTTTTGTAAAGCAGATCAATATTTTTAGACATCCAGGCTTCCACAACCACCGTAATATTCAATTTCATAAGCGCTTCTGCGCTCTCGTCTTTTCCAATGATCGGCTGAGTTACCGCATATTTGGCGCCAGCTTCAATCTTTTGCTTCATACGATTCAGCTCGAAAGAAATGGGCTTATATGGATTGTATGCTGCACCGGTTATGAATTGATCGGTATATTCCTTGTTAATGTACCGGATCAAATCAATAGAGGTGGCCACGCTCCTGCTGCCGCCAATGCTTTTGGCATCAAGCTTGGGTAAAAGCGGTCCACCGTCTCCTCTGACAACAAGAATGTATTTCAAGTTTATTTTGGCGGCCTTTTGTAACAATCCGTCAAGTTCGCTTTTTGTATGAAATGTGTTCAAATTCATCATCACCTTGTCGGAATCAACTGAAAGGTTTCTGAGATCAAAACTCTCTAATGCGCCTAACCTGGGCTGCCCCATTGGATTGTCGGGTATGGACACACCAAACCCAGCTTTTATAATTCTCTGATACCTCTCTGCGAATCTATCCAGGAGAGCTTCAACTTGATCGTCAACCGTTCTTTTTGGCGAGAGTAATTCAATAAGATAAGGATAATCAAACATAACAAATTCTCTTTGATGCTTTTTAAAACCTCTAAATATTCCACCGACACAATTGATATTAGAATATTGCCGGTTTTGGGTAATAAGTTGAGATATCAAACAAATTAGAGCCAGATAGCTTTCAATTGGAATAATGTAAATACAATACGGACTACTTTTTTAAATTACAAGAAATTAAGCTGACATTGCTTTATAGAGGGTAGTTTTTATTGGATCTATACGAGCACATTAATTAAAATTTCATACTATACTACAACTGACGGTTTTTATAGATTGCACAATGGCAAATATACAAAAAATCAGCCTATCGGAAATTTAGGACTTCGTGCCTGAACATGAAATTCGCTAAAGAGGAGTAAATTTAAGATATGCAGTAGAAATATAAAATTAGAATGGTTGGTGATCAGGGTGGCTTTCGAGTCGATTGCGCTGTGGTGAAGGATCATTTTTTCAGGGTTCTGGCGATCAGCATTCGCTGGACCTCGGACGTGCCTTCGACAATTTGCAGCAGCTTCACGGATTTATAATAACGTGATACCGGATATTCTTCCATGTAACCGTAGCCACCGTGAATCTGGAGGGCATCGCTGGCGACTTTTTCGACCATCTCCGAAGCGTAAAGTTTGGCGGCGGAGGCCTCAAAGGTATGCGGGCGCCCCTGATCCTTCAACCAGGCGGCTTTGAGATATTGATTGCGGGCCAGTTCAATGGCCACCGCCATATCCACCAGTTTAAACTGTATGGCTTGAAAATTAAAAATCGGCTCGCCAAATTGCTGCCTTCCCCGGGCGTATCTCAGCGACTCGTCCAGACAGGCCTGAGCCACCCCGACTGCCATAGCAGCAATACTGATCCGGCCGGTCTCCAGCACCGCCAGATGCTGGGCAAACCCGCGATCGGGATCCCCCAGAAGATAATCTTTAGGGATGCGGCAATCCGACAGAATGACCTCATGGGTCGCTGAAGCATGCCAGGCCATTTTCTGATATTTTTTGCCGAGCTTAAATCCCGGCGCATCTTTGGGCACAATAAACGTAGAAATATTTTCCTTTTTATCTGGACCGGCAACCGTTGCGGCAACCAGCACGATGGATGCATTATTTAAACCGATGTTGGTGATGAACTGTTTGGTGCCGTTCAGCACCCATTCATTTCCCTTCAGTTCAGCCGTCGTTCTCAACGATCCCGCATCGGAACCGGCATCCGGCTCAGTCAGCCCGAAGGCTCCCAGCTTCTCTCCAGCGGCGATCGGCACCAACCAATTCTGCTTTTGTTCCTCGGTCCCGAATACTTCCAGCTCCTGGGCCACGACACTGGTGGTTACATCTATCATTGCACCGAATGTGATATCCGCCCTTGAAAGCTCCTCAATGGCCAGATGCAGGCTGACCCAGTCACTGCCCATGCCGCCGTAATCTTCCGATATGGGAATTCCCATCAGGCCGAGCTCGGCCATTCGGTCGTAGATGTCGTAGGGATATTCACCACTCTTCTCCAATTCCTCCGCCCGCGGGGCAATCTCTTTTTGGGCAAAATTGCGGACCTCATCCCGAATCATTTTCTGCTCTCTGGTCAGGTCAAAATCCATATCAAGCTCCTATTGCACCTAATAGGCCATATCTTCTTTAGAAGCGATTTATTCCTGGATTGCAAACGTAAAGGCAACGCCTTCATCCGGACCTTCTCCGTCCTCATTGGCAATCAGCCGGCATCCGATGGAAACCGCTTTGCCGATTAGTGCCATACCCGCCTTTGCGGGGTCGATATCGATAACATTGCCCATCACCCACGGCCCTTCCGCAAGTTCGGCCAGGGCGACGATGTACGGTACCTGAAAGCCGGTGGGGCCGACGCGAATAACCGTAAAGGCTCTAAGCGTTCCGTTTTTTGAAAATGAATGGGGCTCCAGTTGCGAACTGCCGCATTCGGGACAAACGGCGTTGGGTGGAATAATATATCCGCTGCAGTCCAGGCATTTCAATCCCGTAAGATCCCCCGACTTCATTCGTTCCACAAACTCTGTATACGGTAAAGGATAAGACTTCATTTAGTTCCTCCTTAATACAAGGTTACAAACCGTACTGAAATCACCGCCGAGGGTGTCCACAACACCGATTTTAGCGCCTTCCACCTGCCGTTCCCCGCACTCACCCCTGAGTTGTTTCACAATTTCATAGGTCTGGGCGGCACCGGTAGCGCCGATGGGGTGCCCTTTGGCTTTCAACCCACCGGACGGATTGATCGGTATACTGCCGTCCAGGGCGGTATCGCCTCGATCAACAGCGGCAGCGCCTTGCCCGAATTCAAAAAAACCAAGACCCTCGATTGCCAGGATCTCGGCAATTGTGAAGCAGTCGTGGAGTTCGCAAACATCCACATCAGCAGGTCCGATGCCGGCCTGGCGGTATGCCTCTTTAATGGATGTCTCGCGGGTCTTCACCCGGCTTATATCTCTATGAGCATATACCGCTCCGGCACTCCCCTGACCGACTCCGGCGACATAGATGGGCTTGGTAACCTGTCCCCTGAATTTTTCGGCTGCCCCGATGACCAGCGCCGCGGCTCCATCCGAAAACGGGCAGCAATCATATAACTGCAAGGGGTCTGCGATCATCGGTCCTTCCAGCACGGTCTCCACCGTGATCTCCTTACGAAAATGGGCCAGCGGATTCATGGTTCCGTTGTGGTGATTTTTCACAGCGACCTGTGCCATACTGCGCTTTAACTGATCCAGGGGAATATCATATTTATCGGCATATAAGTGGGCTGCCATCGCAAAGACACCCGGAAAGGTAATGCCGGTAAAGCGCTCATACTCTGAGTGACTCCCCATCGCAAAGGTTCGGGTGGCCAGCGGTGTCCCCATGATGGTGGTCCTTTCAGTTCCCCCCACCAGCACAAGATCATAGACACCGGATGCCACCATCAGTATGCCGTGCCGGATCGCCACCGTGGCGGACGCACAGGCACTTTCGAAGCGGGCCGATGGCGCCGTCAGCGGCATTCCGATTTCAGCGGCCAGAAAGGGGGCAATGTTGATCTGGCCCTCTTCAAATCCGCCCAGCACATTACCGATAAAAAGCGCCTGCAGATCTTTGGCCTCTACATGGGCGTCTTCTGCAGCCTCGATTGCCGCCTGAGCAAACATTTCTTTCTGGGAGAGGTCCGAATTGCCAAATTGCGTCATTCCGGCTCCCAGTACAATGACTTCACGCATACGACCTCCTAAATCAGGGGATTTGCCCCATTTGGAATATGGGGACGATTATTTCGCTGCCATCCGGATGGCGCCGTCCAGCCGGATGGTTTCCCCATTCAACATGGGATTCTCGATAATGTCTCTGGCCAGCCGTGCGAACTCGGACGGCTTTCCAAGACGCTTCGGAAACGGCACCATCTGCCCCAGCGCCACCTGAACTTTTTCCGGCAAACTGTCCATCATGGGTGTCTGAAACAAGCCGGGCGCCACGGTCACTACCCGGATACCATATTCGGCAAACTCCCGCGCGATGGGCAGGGTCATGCCCACAACCCCGGCTTTAGAGGCACTGTACGCCGCCTGACCGATTTGACCATCATAGGCCGCAGCCGAGGCCGTATTGATCACCACCCCTTTTTCACCATCCTCATTTGGCGGATTTAAGACCATTTTGGCTGCCGCCAGCCGGATGACATTTGCGGTTCCGACCAGATTAATCTGCACCACCCGGTTGAAATGATCCAGTTCCATGGGGCCTTCTTTGCCCAGCACCTTGGCCGGCCATCCGACCCCGGCACAGTTGATGACAACATGAATAGCCTTGAATGCCGCCAGGGTCTGGTCAATCGCGGCTTGAACGCTTGATTCGTCGGTAACGTCGGTTTCGCAATATACCACCTGCGAACCCAATTCATCGTTCAGCCGATGGCCTTTTTCGCTATCAAGGTCAAGAACAGCGGCGTTGGCACCTTCTGAAATGAACCGGCGCACGCAGGCCTCTCCAAGACCGGAGGCACCCCCGGTCACAATTACCGCTTTTCCTTTTAGCTCCATCACGATCTCCTTTGCAATTTGAATGTAAAACTTACATACATTAACGGTCCATTTAAAACGCAACGTGTTAATTAAAAATTATTATTCGGTTTTTTTACAATACCCTCAAACACAATATCGCAAATATCGTCCGTCAGTTTATCC
>JASFIX010000253.1:0-6272 GCA_050122435.1 Desulfobacterales bacterium | reverse complement strand
AAATCCAGTGTCAGTACTGCCACCCTTATGTGGCCTATTCCAATCATCCCGGAATCCCGGCAGTGGAAAAATGCCTGCATTGCCATAATTACATTATCGTTAACCATCCCTGGATAAAAAAGGAACACGAATACTTTAACACCGATACACCGACACCCTGGGTAAAAGTCAATTATGTGGCCGAACACGTGCTGTTTAATCACCAGCGTCATATTAATAACAAAATTGCCTGTCAGGAATGTCACGGTCAGGTGCAGAACCTTCAGCGCTTGCCCCAAAAAATCTGGTATATGGGTGAGTGCGTCGAGTGTCATCGAAAGAAAAATGCCAACCTCGATTGCTGGCTGGCATGCCATAGCTAATTAGCATAGCGCATGGAGCATAGAGCATAGCGTTTTTTAACAAATGTTTTTTCGCTCTGCGCTTTGCGCTCTGCCCCATGCGGAGCGAAGCGAAAACGGGAGAATTAGATTTTGTCGACAGAAGTGACTGAAAATGTGCCATCAAGCAACCCGACCGCCAAGGCGTATACACTGACATCCGCATTGTGGTTTGCCGCGGCAACCTCTTTTGGCATGATCGGTGCGGGTTACCTGATAGCACCGGACTTTTTGGCCAATATCGAGTATGTCCATTTCGGTCGGGTAAGGCCCATGCACATCAATGCCGTGCTGTTCGGTTTTGTGACGCCCGGCCTGCTGGCGGTGGCCTTTTATTATTTCCCCAGATTATTGCGCACCGAACTTTTCAGCCACAAACTGGGCGTGTTCAGCGCTATTTTCTGGAATATCACGGTGGCTGCCGGCATGATTGGAATCGCCACCGGGCACACCCAGGGCCGCGAATATGCGGAATTGCCCTGGCCGGTGGATATTATGGTGGTGATCAGTTTCTCCCTGGTCGTATTCAATATCTTAATGACCATCCGGCACAGAGAAGAGCGCATTCTGTATGTGTCCATCTGGTATACCACCGCCGCTATCGTGCTGACATCGATCACCTATTGTCTGGGTAATGTCATCTGGAAACCCGACACCGGCGCTCTGGTGGGTATCCCGGATGCCATCCTTTTATGGTTTTACGGCCACAATATTTTCGGGCTGTTACTGACGCCCATGGGGCTGGCGGTGGCCTATTACGTGCTGCCGATTGCCACCCGCAGCCCGCTCTGGAGCCACTCCCTGTCGCTGGTGGGATTCTGGTCTTTGATCATTGTCTATACTCATATCGGCACCCATCATCTGCTGCAGGTGCCGGTGCCCACCTGGCTGAAAACCATATCGATTGTTGATAGTGTGGCCATGGTGATCCCGGTGATGATCGTGTTGATCAATCTGTGGTACACGATCAAAGGCAAACTGGGAGAGATTCATGCCGATATCGGCGCCAAATTCGTGCTGACCGGCACTATTTATTATTTCTTTGTCAATATCCAGGGCTCGATGATGGCCCTGCCGCATGTGCAGCGCATCACCCACTTTAACAACTGGGTGGTCGGCCACGCCCATATCGGTGTGCTCGGATTTGCCGGCGTGACCGCACTTGGCGGGCTGTATTTCATTTTGCCTAAAATAACGGGTAAGCCTCTGTACAGCAAATTCCTGGCAGACGTCCAGTATTGGCTGGTGCTGATCGGCGTTACCGGCTTTGCAGTCGTCCTGACCGTCGTCGGGCTCATTCAGGGCAATGCCTGGTACAACGGTGAAGCCCTTTATCGAACCTTGCCCATGATTCAACCCTATTATATTTTGAGGGCATCGCTGGGGGCGTTTATCATGATTGGGGCGTACATCGGGTTATACAACGTGATTCGATCGTTATATTTTAATCGCGGAGCTGCAACATGAGAATGACTCCGACTGTCATTATCACGGGTATTCTGGCCTTGCTGGCGGCCATCACGTTGACGGTCGTCTACTGGCCCTATGCCACCCAGGATAAGACACCTTCTGAAATTTTTCGATCGCGCACGGCAATTGAAAACGCGGGTCGCAAAATTTACCTGGAGAACGGGTGCGTCTACTGTCACAGTCAGTCCATTCGGGCAATCGATTGGATACACGGCGCCCATCGTATTGCCCAAACCGGCGATTATGTGGCCGATGAACCCGTGGCGTTGGGCTCTCAGCGCACCGGTGTGGACCTGTCACAGGAAGGCGGCGAGCATCCGGATGACTGGCACATCGCCCACTTTATCAACCCGCGTTACACACGGCCGAGCTCGATTATGCCGCCTTTCAAGTGGCTGGGCATGGAACGCATCAAAAAACTGACCCAGTACATTCAAAGCCTGGGATACAAGAATGCCGACCGGCGCATGGAGCGCCAGCGCTACTGGAAAGCGGAATCCATCAAGGCCTATGAGGCCGGACCCGATGAGAACGCCCGCTGGCTGGCTGAAATCGTGCCGGAAGGATGGCGCAATATACCGAATCCATATCCGACCACCAAGGCCAGCTTGCAGCGGGGGCACAAAATTTATCAGAATAATTGTATCGGCTGCCACGGATCGATCGGAGACGGCATGGGCCCGGCCCAGCCCTGGATATACCCCCCGCCGCTGAATTTCACGATTTTAAAAGGTCGTGAAATATCCGGCGGAATCATTTACTATCAGCTGATGAACGGTATCACAGGAACTGCCATGCCATATTTCAAAAAAGAGCTGGAATCCCAGAAGATCTGGGAAGTCGGTGATTACATCGCGGTTTATTTTATCAACCAGAGCGATGCTAATGCCGAACCGCGGGGTATAGATGCAGCCTGGGAACCCTAGTTGGGTTAACGCGTTGCGCGTTCCGGGTTTACGCGCAACTCGTAACTCGTAACTCGTAACACGAAACACGTAACACGTTTTTAAAATGTACTACCCCTACTTTATTGCATACATGGCCGCCGGTTTTATCATTAGCCTGGTGGTGTTTTTCTGGGCGCTGAATAACGGTCAGTTTAGGGATCAGCAGCGGGCGCGCTTTTTGCCATTGCAAAATGATCTGCAAACCCAGCCGGTAAAAATGCCGCGATTTGCACGCCTTCAGACGGTGGCACTGTTTACCCTGGTCTGCTTATGTCTGGCAAGTGCGGCGGCCGTGGTGATCTTTTCCCTGATGAAGGGCATGCAGTAATGACTTTACAGAATGAGCACACTTAAGGAAGTCCTTTATGAGATATTTTTACTTACTGGGCGTTCAGCATTTTGCCATGTACTTGTTCCCAACACTGGCAACGATTGTGTTGTTTATTATCGGTCTGGGATTTTACTATATTCGCCGTAAAGATTCTGAAGAGCGCGAAGCCCGCATTATCGAGGAATTTCCCGGCGGTATTCAAGGCCGTAATGCACCTTTTCCCCTGGTTGCAATTCTTATATTGGTTGGGACGATCATCTGGGGGCTGGCCTATATCATCTTAATTGGGACATTAGGAGTAAAAATCTAATGGAACATCCGGATCATCAGACATCCGCTTTCAAAACCTGGCTGTTGGTTCTTTTTTTTGTTGCCATCGTGGTATTCCAGGGCTGGCTTGCATATACCGTTATCGGGGACCTCGGTCAGCCTGATTGGGATTATCGGCCGATCAAAGACGTTCCCGGGGAATCGGCCTATGCAATCTGGGATCCCTATTATCCCCTGCCCTATGCGCAGCATGTGCTCAAAGAGCAGGGTCAGGAAGAAAACCCAAAACATTTGTATGTGATCCCCTTTGATGGTGTTGAATAAATGAAAAAAATAATTGGATTTCTCATCGTCGTGGCGATTGTCATTCTGGCGGTCTACCACGCGCTAATCTACTACGACAACAACTTCCGCTACGGGCGCATGCGTGAAACACCGGCCGTGCGACCTTACGAAGAGCCGCTACTGGTCAAAGAGACCGGTCCGGTCCCGGTGAATGGTGGCGAAGCCATCTTCAGGGTATCGGCCGGAACCGAGATTCAGTCCTCCCTCGATATGAACCAACCGACTGTCATTGCCCGCGGCAAAGCCGTTTACCTGATCTATTGCGCCCAGTGCCATGGTCACAATTTCGACGGCAATGGTACTGTTGGTCAGAGCTTTGCCCCGCTGCCCACCGATCTGCGCAGCGCCAAAGTTCAGGACAGCCCTGCCGGCGTACTTTTCCGAAATGTCAGCTACGGCGTCCCCAATGGCCGGCAACCCCCCTTGCACGCGACCATTACCGTGGATGACCGCTGGCGGGTCGTAGCTTTTGTCAAGTCCCTTGGCACGCGAAATTAAACATACCCACCCTGCGCAACAAACGTCTTGCATTCTCTGTGGTTTATCTTTGCGTCATGGAACAGTTACCGCCAATATATCCGGCGCATCCTATGCATTTTGCTGCAATGGCTGCCGGCAGGTGTTCACCATCCTGATGGAATCCACAAATTCGTCCAATCCCGAAACTTTCCGTGAAACCGAGTTATTCAAACAATGCCAGGCCAAGGGTATTATCCCCCAAACTGAAGAAGAACTCATGGCAAAGATGGGCAATGCCGGTTTCGGCGCTGATGGCAGTCATCAAGATCCCGCCGAGACGTCTACCACGATTGACGAGGGTAATTTTTTAACGCTCAGGCTGCTGATTAACAACATGTGGTGTTCGGCCTGTGCCTGGGTCATTGACCAATCCTTGAAAAAAACCCCGGGCATTGTCGATTCGGTCTGTAATTTCTCAACAGACCGGCTCAAGGTGGTTTACGATCCAGTGAAAGTCACCTCCCATCAGATCATCAAAACGATCGGCAAGCTCGGTTACCGGGCGGCGGAGCCCGCTGAATCCGAAAAAACAACCGAACGCCGCAGGGAATTTGTTCGATTTGCCGTTTCGGCTTTTTTGACCATGAACGTCATGATGTTATCCTTTGCCCTGTATACGGGCTTTTTCACGGATCTTTCTTCTGACAGTGCAGCTAAAATTTCATGGCCCATGTTTGTCATGGCGACGGCTGTTTTAATCTATGGCGGATATGATTTTTTTAAAAAAGCATGGGCCGGATTACGTAGCGCCGCGTTCAGCATGGAAACCCTGATCATTATCGGTGCACTGAGTGCTTATTTTTTCAGTACCTATAATCTTTTTGCAGGAAGCATTCATCTATATTACGACACGGCTTCGATGCTGATCACGCTGGTGCTCTTAGGTAAAACATTGGAGCGCCGCGCCAAAGGGAAAGTTTTAGAAGATTTGGAAAATTTCTTTGCACTGATGCCCACCAAGGTCAGAATCTGCAGTGGCAATTTTCCCGAGGGCCGCT
Source organism: Desulfobacterales bacterium (assembly GCA_050122435.1). Taxonomy (GTDB): domain Bacteria; phylum Desulfobacterota; class Desulfobacteria; order Desulfobacterales; family JAHEIW01; genus JAHEIW01. The sequence continues at coordinate 1,012 of JASFIX010000253.1, read as the reverse complement.
ATGTGGCCATCGAACAGCTGGCAGCCGGTGACATTTTTCGAGTAAGCGAAACGGATATTGTTCCGGCAGACGGCCAGATCCAATCCGGCAACGGCAGCGTGGACGAATCTTCACTGACGGGTGAGCCCTTACCTGTCACCAAAAAACCGGGTGACTTTATCAGAAGCGGTGCCCGGGTTCAGCAGGGCCATTTTAAAATCAAGGCCGAAAAGGTCGGCAACGATTCCACCCTGGGGCAGATGATGCAGATCATCGAAAAAACACTGCTGACCAAAATGCCCATCGAGGGTAAAACCGATGTTATTTTGCAGTGGTTCGTACCCGTCATTCTGGTGCTGGCGGCATTCACCGGTATAGTGTGCCGGCTTATGGGATTGTCGCTGGAAACATCGATTCTGCGAGCCGTAACCGTGATGGTTATCTCCTGCCCCTGCGCCCTGGGAATTGCCATCCCCCTGGCGCGGGTGGCCGGCATATCCATTGCCGGGAAAAAGGGTATCCTGGTAAGAAATTTTTCGGCATTTGAAATGGCCGACCGGATTACCGCATTCGTTTTTGATAAAACCGGAACCATCACCGACGGCAACTGGACCCTGCAAAAAATTGTGCCGTTCGCACCCTATGATGAAAACCAGGGACTAAAATTGGCGGCGGGGCTGGAGCAAAATTCAGATCATTTTATCGGACGGGAAATTCTGCGGCAGGCCCAAAAACAAAATATTGAGCCCGCAACCCTAGATGAGATTCAGACGGAAGAAAACGGTGTTATGGGCCGCTTCGAAGGTGACATCGTAAAGATCGGGTCGGCGAATTTTCTGAAAGAGACGACAGAACAATTCAACCAGCTTCTTGGGTCAACGACCACCCGCACAGCGGGTGGCTTGGATTTTTCCGCCATAGGTGGGAAAATACAGGGGCGCGAAGTGCCCCAATCGTTGAAAACAACGCAGGTGGAGCCGGGTGCGAAGCACCCGGTTTGGAAAACCCAATCCGGTGACGACCACAAGGGATC
>JASFIX010000252.1:0-6312 GCA_050122435.1 Desulfobacterales bacterium | reverse complement strand
AGCGCAAGCAAGCCCAGAGCCAGATGTTTAACATTGAGATAATAGTCCTTCCAGGTATAAGGCTGCCAGACACCATAGTATTTATGACGCATGGCTCTGCGCTGATCGCCATATTTTTCGTAATTATATTTGAGTACCTTGGGCCAGGTATCCCCTTTTTTAGTATATTGGCTTTGCATCCGGTTTAATTGTTTCCCATATGGTTTGTTCAGAAGTGGTTTCAAAACCCCATCTAAGGCCCAATGGCTGCGTTGCAGGCCTCCGATAAATGCTCACATACCCATGTATGCTGCGCTTTCTCGATCGGCCTGACGCCTTGCCCTTGAACCTGATCTGAGGTTTTGAAACCACTTCTTGTGATGGCGGCTGCGTATCAAAGGCAGCGTCACAGCGAAAATCACACTATATGAATCCGAAAATGGCTCGTCAATCGGAAATTGACCAGCGAAATTTATCGGCTAAATTTTGCCAAAAGGCGAAAATTACCTTGACAACCAAATTGCATTTCGTATATCGAAATAGCTGTAAATTCTAAATATTATTTGCTCGCTAAATTTTATTCACAAAAAAACGAGCGGTTAAACGGGCATTGAAGCAAGTCGAACTCTATGCATCTCCTATCCTCGAAATGTTGAAAGCTCTTGTCGAAAAAATAGAGTTACGCTTTGATCGGAAAAACCCGAGTCCCATAGAGAAAATCAAAGTCTTATTGGAAGCCCTTTATCAGGAATATGAGACCGATTTTCTTAATGTTGCCGACCCGTTCCGGTACCAAAGGACTCAAACCCGCTTCAACTTATCTCACCAACTTTCCCACCATTTTAAAGATGCAGCTCAGAGGTTTATCAATGTCATAAAAAGCATTGCAAACATTCACCCTATTAACAAGGTTATAAGGTTAAAGACATGAGTGAGATTGCACTGACATTTCCCCATATTCTCCTGGAAAACGCCCGCAAATTTCCTCCCAGCAAGACCGCCATGCGTGAAAAAGAATATGGCATCTGGCAGTCTTATTCCTGGCAGGATTACCTTGACGAGGTCAAGGATTTTTCACTCGGGTTGGTTGCTCTGGGTTTCAAGAAGGAAGACAAAATGGCCATTATCGGGGACAACCGGCCCCGGCTTTATTGGGGTTTGGCCGCCTGCCAGTGTCTGGGAGGCGTGCCCGTTCCGCTTTACCAGGATGCCATCCACAATGAACTTCGCTACATCGTCGATCATTCAGAGTGCAGATTTGCCCTGGCTGAGGATCAGGAACAGGCCGATAAGCTCATGCACCTGAAAGAGGAGATCCCCCGGATTGAGTATATTATCTATGATGATCCCAGAGGGCTTAGAAACTACGAGCACGACTGGCTGATTTCCTATGAGGATGTCCAGGAAATGGGCCGCAAGTTTGGCCGGGAAAATCCCGACTATTTCATGAATGCGGTCAATGAGGTAAAACCTGATGACATGTCCATCATTGCCTATACCTCGGGTACCACCGGTAATCCAAAGGGCGTCATGATCACTCACCGTATGATCGCCGATTGTTCCCGCGGGTTCCTTGAATGGGACAACCTGGATGAGACCGAAAATACCATGGCCTATCTCCCCATGGCCTGGATCGGGGATCACATTTTTTCCTACGGCCAGGCCCTGACCTCCGGGTTTGCCGTTAATTGTCCTGAAAGTACCGACACAACCTTCCATGACCAGAAGGAGATCGGCCCCACCCATGTCTTTGCTCCCCCCCGGATCTGGGAAAATATCCTGACCCAGATCATGATCAAGATCGAGGACTCTGCCTGGATCAAACAGAAGGCCTTTCACTACTTCATGAAAGTCGCCAATCGGGTGGAAAAGAAACGAATTGTTAATGAGCCTGTTCCGTTTGGCGATAGTATCCTATACGCAATCGGTAGGATCCTCATTTACGGGCCCCTGCTGGATAACCTGGGCATGAGCAAAGTCAAAGTGGCCTATACCGCCGGTGAGGCCATCGGCCCGGAAATCTTCGAATTTTACAGATCCTTAGGCATTAATTTGAAGCAGCTTTACGGTATGACCGAGAGTTGCGCCTACGTCTCCATGCAAAAAGATGGGGACATCGATTCCGAATCGGTGGGCCCACCGGCACCGGGCGTGGAAATAAAGATCTCCGACAGTGGCGAGGTAATGTACAAGAGTCCCGGCAATTTCATAGGCTACTATAAAAACCCGGAAGCCACGGAAGAGACCATGGTGGACGGGTGGCTGCTGTCGGGCGATGCCGGCTACTTGACCGAACGGGGACATCTCAAGATCATCGACCGCGCCAAGGATGTGAGCAAATTAAACGACGGCACCATGTTCGCACCCAAATATATTGAGAACAAGCTGAAATTCAGCCCTTATATCAAAGAGTCCGTAGCCCACGGAATGAATCGGGATTTTGTGGCGGTTTTTATTGATATTGATTATGGCGCGGTGGCCAACTGGGCCGAAAGACGTCACATCGGTTTTACCAGCTATACCGACCTGGCCCAGAAGCCTGATATTTATGACCTCATTTACGATGAGATCCTGCGGGTCAATAAAAGCCTGAGCCAGGATGAGAAGTTGAAAAAATCCCAGATCAAACGTTACCTTTTGTTTCATAAGGAACTGAACCCGGATGACGGAGAAATCACCCGCACTCGAAAGGTGCGCAGGCGCTTTATCGCTGAAAAATATGAAACCCTCATCGAGGCGCTTTATGGGGGTGAGGATAATGTGGACGTGGAGGCCAAGATTACCTACGAGGATGGCCGCACCGCTACTATGAAGGCCAATCTCAAGATTCGTGACGTGGAAACCTATTAACGGAGAAGACGCTCTATGAATGAAAAAAAGGAGCCCCTGCTGCGTGCAGAAAATATCAGTATTTCTTTTGGGGGACTGAAGGCCCTCAATGAGGTTAACCTGGAGATCTACCCTGGCGAGATTCTGGCCATTATCGGCCCCAATGGTGCCGGTAAGACCACCATGCTGAACATCATCAACGGATTTTATAAACCCGACGAGGGTAATATTTACTTTGAGGGCAAAAAGCGGTCCAAAAAGATGAAGCCGAACCGTATTGCAGCCCAGGGAATTGCCAGGACTTTTCAGAATCTGGCGCTGTTTAAAGGCATGACGGCCGGTGCCAACATCATGGTGGGACGGACCATGAAGATGCGGTCCAACATTTTTTCCCAGGCGCTTTACTGGCGGTTTAGCCAGAAAGAGGAAATCGAGCACCGCAAGGCCATTGAAAATATCATCGACTTCCTTCAGATTCAAAACATTCGCAGGACGCCGGCCAGCACGCTGCCGTATGGATTGCAAAAAAGGGTTGAACTGGGAAGGGCCCTGGCGGCAGAACCCAAGCTCCTGCTGCTGGACGAGCCCATGGCCGGCATGAATCTGGAAGAGAAAGAAGATATCGCCAGGTACGTTTTGGATGCCAATGAAGAATTAGGTTACACCATTGCCCTGATCGAACATGACATGGGGGTGGTAATGGATATCTGCGACCGGATTGTGGTGCTGGATTTTGGCCACAAAATTGCCCAAGGAACGCCTGAAGAAATCAAGTCAAACGATAAAGTCATCAAGGCCTATTTAGGCGAAGCGGAAAATGAGACCGCTTAAAGATAGAATGCACTAATCCTGGATATTTAATTATAAAATTATCGAAGGAGATTTCCTATGATCTTTTTCTTGGAGGTACTGGTTACCGGGCTTATGGTGGGCATCATGTATTCCCTGGTGGCCCTCGGGTTTGTCCTTATTTTCAAGGCCTCAGAGGTCTTTAACATGGCCCAGGGGGCCATGAGTCTTTTTGCAGGCCTGGTGCTGGTCGGATTTATAGAGCAATATTTTCAGTTACCGCTATGGCTTGCCCTCGTATGCACCGTGGCGGTTATGACCATCTGGGCATACCTCGTCGTCTTTGTTGTCCTCAAACCCCTGGTAGCCCGACCGCCGCTGATGCTCTTCATGGCCACCTTCGGCGTAATGTATCTGATGGAGGGAATCGGCCAGTCGATCTACGGGACACAGGCCAAGGGGCTGAATCTGAATATTCCGGACAATCCCATAATTATCGGCGGCATTTACCTGAGCACCTTCGATCTTTTTTTTGCCGGTATTGCCGCCATTCTGGTGATCGCATTGGTCTGGTTTTTTCAGAAGACCAGAAGCGGCCGGGCGCTGCGGGCCGTATCCGATGATCATGAGGCGGCCCTGTCGGTGGGTATTCCGCTGTTAAAGGCCTGGACTATCACCTGGATTGTTGCCGGTGTGGTGGCCACTGTGGCGGGCGTGGCCTGGGGCACCCGCCTGGGGGTTCAGTTCAGCCTTGTATATATCGCATTTAAATCGTTGCCGGTGCTGATTATCGGTGGGCTCGATAGTATCCCCGGTGCGATCATTGCTGGCCTGATTGTTGGCGCCGGCGAGAATCTGGGAGAGGTCTTCCTCGGCCCGTATGTGGGAGGCGGCATCCAGACCTTCTTCCCCTATTTACTGGCTCTGATAGTCCTCTATTTTAAACCTTACGGTTTGTTTGGCAAAGAGATCATCGAGAGAGTTTAATCTGAATGCGGAATGAGGAAATCGGAAGTTGGAATGCCATATAAGAGAGATAACAAAACGGAGTTAGCCTATGTTTTATCGAGAATGCGGAAATTTCAAAGATAATTATGCCAGTGATATGGCCATCTTTCCCATCCCGCTGGACCGCTGGGGATTCATCGTCATGCTGGTTTTGGCATTTGTGGTCATCCCTTTGTTTGTCAGTGAATATCTGATCGCCAACATCATCATTCCCTTTTACTGTTTTTCCCTGGCTGCTTTTGGGCTCAATCTTCTGGCAGGATATGCCGGTCAGATCTCTATCGGACACGCTGCCTTTATGGCGGTGGGCGCCTACGCCTCGTTTAACCTTTACGGCCGTCTTGGTGTTCCGCTCATCCCCAGCATTCTGGGGGGAGGCCTCATCAGCGCGGCCGTGGGGACAATATTTGGCCTGCCTTCACTTCGAATCAAAGGATTTTATTTGGCTATCGCCACTTTGGCGTCCCAGTTCATCATTGAATGGGTCATCGTACACGTCCAGTGGATCAGCGGCGGAGTATTCGGAACCATCGAAGCACCGAAAATGTTTATATTCGGATTTGCTATCGACACAGCCGTCAAAAAATACTATCTGGCGCTGTGTATCATGGCTGCACTCATGATCATCGGCAAGAACCTGGTGCGCGGCCAGTTGGGACGTAACTGGATGGCTATCCGCGACGTGGACTATGCCGCCGAGATTATCGGGGTGAACCTTTACCGGGACAAACTCACCGCTTTCGCTGTCAGCACCTTTTATGCCGGGGTGGCCGGTGCGCTGATCAGTTTCTGTTATATCGGGGCTGCGAATATCGAAGGTTTCAGTGTTATGGTCTCCTTTGCCCTGTTGGGCATGATCATTGTCGGCGGCCTGGGTACGGTTCTGGGGTCATTTCTGGGTGCGGGGTTCTGGGTTATGCTGCCTATCGGTATCAACCAGGCCCTGGGATCGTTCATGGAGGTCGTCCCGGCGGACATCCTTTCCAATATCGAAGCCATCATATTCGGCGGACTGATCGTCTTTTTTCTGATTGTGGAGCCCTATGGCATGGCCAGGCTCTGGCACACCATCAAGGATAAGATGCGGTTGTGGCCGTTTCCATATTAGGTGAATTGTTGATTTGTTAATAGGTTGAGTTGTCGATAGAACTAATCAGCGGTTGAAATTAAATTGAATCATTAACCACAAAAAGGAGGGAACAAGTATGACACGAAAATTACTTTCTGGCATTGTTGCATTGATCTTGGTAGCTGGTTTTATCATGGTATCAGATCTGGCGATGGCAGCCGAGGAGAAGAAGCCGGAACAGTTCGTGGGTATTCTGGCCTACCGGACCGGCCCCTTTGCAGCCGGCGGCAGCGGCTGGAGCAGTGGCAAGGAAGATTTCATGGCGCTCATCAACGCACGGGGCGGGATTAACGGTAAGATCATGTACAAATGGGAAGAGTGTGAAACCGCCTACAACACAGAGCGGGGCGTGGAGTGCTACAACCGTTTCCGGGATAAAATGGCCATGGTTCATCCCTTGAGCACGGGCATCACCTATGCCTTGATCCCAAAGGCCACCGAGGATAAAATCACGGTGATTTCCGGCGGGTACGGAAGGGCCGATGCTTCCGACGGCCGGGTCTTTCCCTGGGTTTTCACATCACCCACCAACTACTGGTCCCAGAATACGGCCAAGATTAAATTTATCGCTATGCAGG
>JASFIX010000251.1:0-6318 GCA_050122435.1 Desulfobacterales bacterium | reverse complement strand
GTTCTGGGTGGCAGCATCGGCAGTGCGGAAGCTTACATGAACGGCTTGTGGTCGGCAGACGATCTCACCACCGCCCTGCGCATCATGGCTCTGAATCGCAATCTCTTTGAGCGCCTGGACAAGGGCTGGTCGAAGGTTTCGGCTCCACTGCACCGAATATGGCATTTTCTGCGCAAAAATACCCGCAGCGGCAGTCGTAAAAATATTGTCGCCCACTATGATCTGGGTAACGATTTTTATCATCTGTTTTTAGATGACACCCTGACCTATTCCTGCGGCATATTTGATGCTGAAGGCAGCACCATGCGCGATGCTTCGATTGCAAAATACAAGCGCATCTGCCAGAAGCTTGAGCTCGACCCTGATGATGAGGTCATTGAAATCGGATCCGGCTGGGGCGGCTTTGCCATTTATGCCGCCCAAAATTTTGGTTGCCGGGTCACCTCCACCACGATTTCCGACCAACAATTTAAACTTGCCAAACAACGCATTGCGGATTCCGGCGTGGCCGATCGCATTGATTTGGTGATGAAGGATTACCGGGATCTGAAAGGAAAATACGATAAACTGGTTTCGATTGAGATGATCGAGGCCGTCGGGCATCACTATCTGGATGATTTCTTCCGGTCCTGCAGCCATTTGCTGAAACCGGATGGTATGATGCTGCTGCAGGCGATCACGATTGCCGATCAGGTGTTCGAGCGTCACAAGCGTTCGGTTGATTTTATCAAACGCTATATTTTTCCGGGAAGCTGCATCCCGTCAATTGCTGCGATCACGAAGTCGATTGCCACTTCCACCGACCTGCGTCTTTTTCATCTGGAAGACATTACCCCTCACTATGCTCGAACACTGGCCTGCTGGCAAACACAATTTTTTAACAATATCGATGCGGTCAAAGCGCTCGGATATTCAGAGGCGTTTATTCGCATGTGGGAGTATTATTTCAGCTACTGTGAAGCGGGTTTCGCAGAACGCTACATTGGGGATGTGCAAATGCTTTTTGCCAAACCCATGTGTCGACGGGAATCATTAGTTCCTGATTTAACCGCATGTTAAAATTTACAGGAGAGGAGATTTAATCGATGAACGTTTGGGTGCCGATTTTACTGTTATTGATACTGGCCGAAGTATGGTGGTTTGGCGCACGCTGTACGGCTTATCTCAGCGATATCAGGGACTTATCAGAAAAAATGATCAAAATGACAGAAGGGGCGACAAGTAGAGAATAAATTTGCTGCAAATACAATTTAATTGTAACTTTTACCGGTAATTATGTCTCTTTACAACCTCTGATACCGTCATTTCCCCTCCATCATACGGTGGTGGTTCGGTTTGCGCTGAGTTTCCTCCTTTCCTCAGCAGGGTCAGAGCTACTGAACCACCACAATTTCAATTCATCATCCCTTCCGAAATTTTAAAAAAGGCCCATTATCTTGGGCCCGTCCCCAGTCGTATTTGGGATTGCCCCTGTATGTTTGTTGCATCCTCTGCCGAGCATTTCTTCAGAATAAACCAGAATTTCACGATTGTATTTTGCGAACCGAAAAGAAATGCTTATTGTGAACATAAGCAGAAATCGGAATTACCAAATTTTATAACCGTTGCTCAGAATTAGAATCGCAACAGGAACGCTTTACGCCTGGAGGAGACAAAACCATGGAAATCAAAAAGATCTTATGGCCGACCGATTTTTCTGAAAACGCGGCAACGGCGCTGCCGCTGGTGACGTCCTTGACCCAAAAATATGGGGCTGAAATTCACATTCTTTATGTGTTAAAAGATTATCCTGAATTCGGCGCATCTTATGGCTATAGCGATCCTGGTGATTACGAAAAAATGCGTCAATGGGAGCATGAAACTGCCGAAAAACGGCTGGACGAAATCTGTGAAAAATTTTTAAACGCCTGCCCGCTGTATGTTCGCCACATCAGTGTCGGTGATCCGGTGAAAGAGATCCTCAAACTGATCCAGAATGAGGGGATCGACATGGCCATCATGGCAAGCCGGGGCAGTGAGGCCCATTTTGATTTTGGCAGTGTTGCCGACCGCGTCATTAAATGCACGTCAATTCCCACTGTGATTGTACCGGTATGATATGAAAACTTTATTTTCAAAACACCTGTCACTGTATGTTTGCATCCTGTTGAGCGCAACCCATGCGACAGCCGAACCCAATAGATTATCGCCCTGCCCGGATTCGCCGAACTGCGTTTCTTCCCAGAGCACGGACCCGGCGCGTTCTATCGAACCGCTGCGCTATACCGGCAACCTCGCCGAAGCCAGGCAAAAGCTCATTGACCTCCTAAAAGACTCAAAACGTACCCGGCTGATACGGGTTGAAGCGGATTACATGCATGCTGAATTTCGTTCTTTAATTTTTAACTTTGTCGATGACGTCGAATTTGACTTTTCTTCAGAAGATCGCGTCATACATGTGCGATCCGCATCCCGCACCGGCTATTATGACTTTGGTGTAAACCGCCGGCGGGTGGAGCGGTTGCGGGCGACATTTGAAAATTCGGCAAAATAATCATAAGTTTGGAAAAAAACCGTCAATTCGTCGAGGTGCCAATGAACATTTCATTCTATCTAAAGCTATATGCACTTACCGTACCTGTTTTTTTCATTATCGATCTGATCTGGCTTGGCGTTGTGGCCAAGGGATTTTACCAGAAAAATTTGAAATATATCCTCAGCCCAAATGTTAACTGGACCGCCGCCATCATCTTTTATCTGATGTATATCGCCGGAATTCTGATCTTTGCCGTCCTGCCCGGCGTCGCTAAAGATTCATTGCGGCACACGGCCTTGTGGGGTGCGCTTTTTGGGTTTTTCACCTATGCAACCTATGATCTGACGAATTTAGCCCTGTTAAAAGATTGGCCGCTCAATATTGTGGTGGTTGATATTCTCTGGGGCGTGATTCTGTGCACGGTGGTGGCGACGTTAAGCTTTTATATTGCCCGGTGGTTGATATGATTTGTGAAAAGGCAGAACTTACCTATGATTTTTGACTGACAAATTCCTCGAATTGTCTGATGCTGCGCAAATACTCCTCACCTCCTACAGCGGCACTGTTGTTATGACCGCCGCCCTCGATAAATGTTAATCGTTTAGGAGATGACGTTTTTTCATACAGGCGGCGGCTCATCTCAAGCGGAACCAGAGCATCTTTTGTACCATGGATAAACAAGGCCGGTATTTTCAAATGCCCGACTTTCTTCTGGGAGTCAAACTTTTGCTCAACAATGAGTCCCATGGGCAAGAGGCGATATCTATATTTTAAGCGCGCCATATCAAAGATGGACGTAAATGTTGCCTCTGCAATCAATCCGGCTGCTTCCGGGTGGCGTGTGGCAAGGTCGATGGCAACGGCACCGCCGATGGAATGTCCGTAAATGAAAATGCGATTGGGGTCGATGCGCTTTTGTTTGACCAGGTAATTCCAGGCGGCTTCTGCGTCGGCATACATCTGCGCCTCTGACGGAAATTGGCCGTCGCTTAATCCGTACCCGCGGTAGGAAACCAGAAAAACGGAAAAACCCAGGTTATGGAAGCGGCGCGCATGATCGATATTGGCGCCGATGTTGAGCGCACTGCCGTGCAGATAAAGCAGCGTTTTATCCGATTGGGTTTGTGCCGGAATCCACCACCCGTGGATGCGTTCTTTTTGACCATTTGGAGAATCAATTGAAACGTAGATGTCTTCGTAAGGGAGCTGGTAAACTGCAGGTGTCTTTTTGATTTCTCGCAGGGGCATGAAAATAAAATGACTCTGCCGGGCCCAGAGATAGGTGCAGGCCAGCGCATAAAGTACGAGAAGATTGATGCCGGCGATGATAATAATCCTGGCGCGCTTTCGAAATTTCTTCATTTCCATTCCCAATTCCCTCGATTTGTCTGGAGTTACCGGTCACTGCCACCCCCCGTTTTAAACTAACACTAACTAACCCTCAGTCAAGTTTTGCGGAATCTTGCTTAAAATAGGCCGGGTAAATGCAATTTATTCGAACGATTCCCGTTTCGATCCTTGAGGTATAGAATGGTCAAATAAAATAACAATAAAGAGGTTGCGGCAGTTGACAATCCAACAAAAGTGTTTAAATTTAGACAAAAATTAGACAATAATATAAATTCTAAAATTTGTATAAAATTGTGTCCTGTCAGAAACAGGGCTCATTTTATGCGATGACAGCCATCAATAACAATTGCCGACCGCCCAAGGGTTTCGAATAAATTTTACCCTGATACGGATAGAAAATGCGCCTTCAGGCTATGGCTGACGGATTTAGGCCGCAGATCGAAGTTTGGGCTTAGGGTGAGGAGGATCAGAATGCTGAGTCAGAAAAATACGGCACTAAAAAAAAAGCAACAGCCGGTGACCCTTGATTTAACCGGAAACAAAAAACCAAATCGTCGCAAAGCAGCACCACGCTTCTCGACCAGGCCGACGCCGCAGGCCGAAAGACCGGTTGTTCCCAATACGCTTCAGAACTATCTAAAAAGCATCAGCCAGTATAAATTGCTGAGCAGGGATGAAGAACAAATTCTTTCCAAAAGACTGAAGGAGCAAGGCGACAGCCAGGCGGCCCAAAAGTTGATAACGTCAAACCTCCGGCTCGTCGTAAAAATTGCATTGGATTACCGCAGAATGTGGATGCAGAATCTGCTAGATCTCATTCAGGAGGGCAACATCGGGCTGATGAAAGCGGTTGAGAAATTCGATCCAGAAAAAAAGGTGAAATTTTCATACTACGCCTCATTTTGGATCAAAGCTTACATTATAAAGCACTTAATGGATAACTTTCGAATGGTAAAAATCGGGACCACCCAGGCGCAACGAAAACTCTTTTTCCGGCTCAAAAAAGAAAAGCAAAAATTGCGGGATGAAGGCTTTGAACCCAAGGCAAAGCTTATCTCCGATAGACTGGGAGTGTCCGTAAAGGAAGTGGTTGAAATGGAACAGCGGATTAATGGCTGGGATGTTTCACTGGATGCCCCTTTGACCGACGACACGGATACAGCGCGAATAGAAGTTTTGAAAACTTCCGCCGAATCACTCGAAGACACGATATCAAAAAAGGAGTTCGAAACTATTCTGCATCAACGCATTGATGAATTCAAAAATGAAATGAATAAACGAGAGCTCGATATTTTTAACCGACGTATTTTCGCGGAAAATCCGGAAACACTGGCAAAAATCGGCAAGCGATATGGGATCTCAAGAGAACGGGTCCGTCAGATCCAAAAAAACATCATCGCAAAAATGAAAGAATCGTTTAAACACACATTACCCGACTATGCCGCATACAGTGAAGGGACTTCTGGCGATTAAGCGCAACGAGCGATTATTGAGGTGGTGATACGATGCGATGGTCATTGAAAATAGCCAAACTTGCACAAATTGATGTATACATCCATTTTACATTTTTTATATTGCTGACTTGGGTGGCATTTATTCAGTGGAAACAGAGCGAATCCATTGGTGCCGCATTTTGGGGCGTTGTATTTATCCTGGCCATATTTGCATGCGTGGTTTTACACGAACTGGGTCACGCCTTAACAGCAAAGAAGTACGGAATCAAAACAAAAGACATCATCCTGTTGCCTATCGGCGGTGTGGCCCGCCTGGAAAGAATGCCCGATCGGCCGGTTCAAGAACTGTGGGTGGCATTGGCTGGCCCGGCGGTAAATGTCGGGATTGCTGCTCTGCTTGCCGTTTACCTTTGGATTATCCATATCCTTACACCGGATAATCGGCTAACGATGTCAGCCGTACCATTTGTTGAGCGCCTTATGGGTGTCAATATTTTTTTGGTCCTGTTTAATATGATCCCCGCATTTCCGATGGACGGCGGTCGCGTGTTACGCGCTTTGCTTGCCACGCGATTGGCGTATATCAAGGCGACACAGGTATCAACCAATCTCGCTCAGGGTATTGCCTTGCTTTTTGGTGTTATCGGATTATTCTATAATCCATTACTATTATTTATCGCGTTTTTTGTGTGGATGGGTGCCGCTCAAGAGACCCGTATGATCCGTGCGAAGTCGGCTCCAGATAGAGTCCCTTAACGAATTTGATGGAAGTATTTCATGATCAGCGCAATTAAGGAAAAGATATTGAGTGTGGTAAAATCGATGCTCACAGGGGGGATGAGCCTGAGAAAAATAGCGCTGTGCATTTCTCTTGGATTTGTTCTGGGCATCTTTCCAGTTTTAGGCGCAACCAGTTTGCTATGCACCGCTGCCGCCCTGGCGCTGCGGTTGAACCTGCCGGCAATTCAGGTCGTCAACTATATGGTTTACCCGTTGCAA
>JASFIX010000250.1:0-6322 GCA_050122435.1 Desulfobacterales bacterium | reverse complement strand
GACATATGCAGTTTTTCCATGCTTGCAAAGAAACGTTCGATATGATCATCGAGCCGAAAGAATTTTCCTTTCAACACACCCGCGACATCATAGGTGGAATCCGAATGAAGGAAGCCCCAGTCAAGCAGTGAGATTTTAGCCTCAGCGATGGGCACCATTTTGCCTTCAACATAGGCAGCACCTTTTGAAAAGTCACTCATACCTTTCTCCCTTCGCGAATTTTAAAAGCTTATCAGTCTATCATTATCCCAAATATGAAAATATTACAAATAGCTTTCTCACATAAAAACCCAGCTCTCATTCCAAAATCCAAAATCCCCATTCCGCAGTCAGATGACCCTGCTTGCCGCCTTATAACTTTTAAGCGACGGCGGGTCTGCAACTAATTTTACTTAACCTGTTTTATAATCTGCGGAGATCTGCGTAATCTGTGGATTATTGTTTTTGAATTGTCTGTGTCTGTCTGTGTGTGTCCGTGGCTAATAAAAATCCGCATTCCGCATTCAAGTAACCCCAAACCTTTCGTTGACATCCCTACGGAAGCTCTGATAGATACTACGCTTTTAATTTGCACACAAAAAACTCCGAAAGGACAAGAACCACTTGCCCCCGGTGCTCAATAAAGCCACAATTTCGCCTGCTGCCCAAAACACGATGCATGGGATCGGTTATGTGATCTTGATGACCATCACCTTCTCGTCCTTGGATGCTTCGGCAAAGTATTTTGCCACTGAACTTCCGTTGTGGGTGTTATTGTGGGGGCGTTATTTTTTCAATTTTCTCTTTGTTGCGCTTTTCTTCTTTAGAGGTGCACCGGCAGAGATCATTCACACCAGCAATATAAAATTGCAGATTCTGCGCTCGATCCTGCTGGTGTCTTCAACGCTTACATTCTGGCTGGCATTGATGTTTCTGCCGCTGGCCGATTGTGTGGTTATTCTTTTTGTCGCCCCTTTATTGGTAACAATCCTCGCGGCTCCGATTTTGGGTGAACGTGTCGGCCGACACCGCTGGACAGCTGTTATTCTAGGCTTTGTTGGCGTGCTGGTCGTTATGCGACCCGGATTCACCATTTTTTCCTGGGTGTCAATATTACCCTTCATCACAGCGTTTTTATATGCAGGGGTTCAAATTTCGACTCGAATCCTGGGTCGGACAGAAGGTACGCTAACTACCCTGCTATATTCCAGTGCCGGCGGGGCGATCATTTGTACGATTTGCGTTTTGTTTTTCTGGGTGACACCTTCCCTTCAACAATGGTTGGTTTTAGTCTGGCTGGGATTTCTTGGCGCGTTGGGTCATTACCTGATGATTAAGGGATATGGGCTTGCACCGGCCTCCTTGCTGGCACCCTTTGATTACACCACGCTCATCTGGGCAACGGTTCTGGGTTTTTTTGTTTTCGGAGATCTGCCGGATGCCTGGACTGTCCTGGGGGCCCTTATTATAATGTCAAGCGGGCTCTATCTTATCAAGCGTGAAAACTGACGGATTGTTCTATATGTATATATTCCTCCCTTATTCAGTTTCCCGGGACAATTAATACCCGAAAAAATAAGATCATATGCAGGAAATTACGTCATCGGCTGCATTTAAAACCTTGGCAACATCTTCTTCGGTATGCGCAATACAGGCAATTGAATGCAATCCGTTCGACACGGTGCTGTAGACACCGCGCTTGAAAAGTTCGTGGGCAAATCGACTGTATTTATCGGTGTCGACTTCACTGCAGTAATCCCTGAAATCATCTATCGAATCCTTTTGCGTGAAATATAATTGAAACATCGGCCCAAAGCCCTGGACGATCGCCGGCACCTTACGGTGCTCGAATATTTCTTTAAGCCCGGCGATGATTTTATCGCCAATCTGATGCAGGTGTTTGATGCCGGCATTCCCATCGCGGGTGAGCACCTCGATATTGGTATCCACGACTTCCATGGCAAGCCGGGTGGCATTAAAAGTCCCGTAATGTAATACATTCCCCCATGAAAACGCCTGCATGATGTCATCTTTCCCGACGACGGCCCCTATCGATATGCCGGCGCCCATGGCTTTACCAAAAGTGGAGATATCGGGCAGAATTTCAAAATATTCCTGGCACCCCCCGGGGGCGTACCGGAAGCCGGTCACGACTTCGTCCATGATGAGAAGGATGTCGTTGTCGCTCGTGATCTGTCTTAAATCTTTCAGATATCCTGGTTTGGGGGGAATAAAACCGATGTTGCTCATAATCGGCTCTGTAATGACCGCAGCGATTTGGCCCTTATACTGCTTTATTTTTTCTGCTACAACCTCGATATCGTTCCAGGGCGCCATAATGGTGTCCGCGAAAGACCCGGGCGTAAGCCCTGATGAATCCGGAATGGATATGGGGTCTTTACGGGTACCCAGTGTGTACAGGGGGCGGGCGTGACAATTGAGGAGAAAGGCATCATACCATCCATGATATTGCCCTTCGAATTTTATGAATTTCTTCCGGCCGGTGTAGCCCCGTGCGAGCCGGATTGCCGCCATGGTTGCTTCTGTTCCTGAATTTGCAAAGCGCACCTTTTCAGCGCTGGGGATCAACTCACACATCCTTTCCGCCACTTTAACTTCGATTTCTGCTGCCGCGGCATAATGAGTGCCCTTATTTCCGGCCCGCTCCAAAGCCGCTATTATTTCCGGATGCGCGTGGCCCAGCACCAGGGCGCTGAAACCCAGCATCAAGTCGACATATTCATTTTGGTCTGCATCATAAATTTTTCCACCCTGTCCATGGTCTATGAAGATGGGGCAGGGCCTGTAAAATTCTCCACCCCGCGAGGGTGAATTGACACCTTCAACCAGCACCTTTCCGGCCCTTTCATATAGCTTTTGCGACTTTTCCGTCTTCGAGATCATTTCAGTTCCTCTCTTTCATTCCGGTATCGATTTTTAGCCACTCAAGGTCATCCCGTGTTTGCGGACGGCATGAGCGGCTTGTGTTACTTTAGCGCTAAGGACTTCTTTCCATTGCTCGGTTGATTTTGTGGGCATTTGGTTAATCTCGGTTTTAAGGGTGGCCTCAATGGTTTGGTGATAACAATGTATGCCCTTTTCAAGTACACCCCCCTTTGTTGCCGCCATAACGGTGTTTTTGTCAACAACATCTCTATCTTCTGCCTCAAGGATATGCAGCTGAAAATCCATTAGAAGATTTAAAATGCGCATACTCAACTCGGGGGGAAAATTTACCTCCTGGAAATAATTTCTAAGCCCTTCATACCATGCCAGCGTAACATTGTCTAAAATCAGCTGCAAAGGCGCCTCTATTGGCTCTGTCCCTGAAATGCCGGCGCCCACACTGGAGCTGCTGAGCACCTGCCGTGCTTTGGCCCGCATATATGTTGACACAATTTGGTGACCCATGGGCTTTCCCTTCTCTTCGAGCGTGTCGGCAATCGTGGTCACGATTTCTGAAAGGACTTCAAGCATTATCCAGGCACCCATCATGGGAACAATTTCATCCGGTTTGAGATCTATCCCGTCCCCCATGGTTTCAAAGATTCTCTTGACTCGGGTGGTGCTTTCTTGCGGCCAGGGCCGGTTAAATGTCCGTGAATAAAACCCTTCATCCTTTAAAGGTTTTCCGCCAATAACTCGAACAGGGTGCGGCAGTATGTTCACCACAAGAATATCTTTACCCAGGATTTCCTCATAAAAAGAACCGGAAGGGGTTGGCGGAAAAGCGTAAATTTCGGGGATTAACGCTGATTTTTTCCGAGTATGGTCAAAGTAAGCTTTAAACTCGTTACGAATTATGTGGGGCGCGATATGCGGTGGCGGCGCAAAAAAGATGATATCCGGTTCCCTTTTTTTGAGCGCCGCCAAATTGTCATTTAAAATTACAGGAATCCCTAAGACCTCTTGCTTTCTTTTTAAATCAGGCTGGTCGTTTGTGGTTGCATTCACCTGCTCGTATAGGTTTTCTCTGCCAATGGTTTCAACAATACAGGGGAAAATCGATTCCATGAGATTCCCCAGCCCGATGATCGTAATACGCAAATCCGTATCTTTTTTCATTTTCGCGTCTATCCTACCCCATTTGTTTGCTGACACCTGACACCTGACACCTGAACCCTCTTTTCAGTCGAATAGAGGGTTCTGAACAAAAGCTCCACCATATCCACGATCCGGGGCCCCGTACGGCATGTTAGAGCGCAATCAAACCGAAAGACGTTGCCCGACCGGACTGCCTGTAACGACTGCCACTCAGGTTTATCAACAATACCGGCAAGTGTGGTGAGGTCAAAGCCGCAATTAAATATCACCTGCGGATCCCATTCCCGCAGCTGGGTTAAAGTGATCTTGGGATAGGCTTCATTTTTCGAGCAGGTAACATTTTGGCCGCCGGCCCGGGAGATGATATCGTATTGGAAAGACAGGGGCCCGGCGACATGGAAGTGGCCATCCTCCATGTCAAGAATACGGCAGGCGGTTTTTCTGCTTTCACCGGCAATTTTGCTGACTGTTGCATCGATCGCAGACAGGCGGGCACCCAGAGCGGATACCAGCCGTTTGGATATTTCTTGCGCAGCCAGTAATTTTCCGATCCGGGCGATATCGGCGATGGCCCCTTTAACGCTAAGCGGGTTTACAAGTATAAAACGAATACCCTGCGATTCCAGATCTGGTTTTACATGCTGGTGAGCGGTTTCCAGACCCAGTACCAGGTCGGGCTTCAGGGCCAACAGTTTTTCCATATCCGGATCAAACCAGCAGGCGACATTCGGCAAGTCTCTAACTACCGGGGGATGGTCACAACTGTCGGTAACCCCCACCACGCGATGACCCAATTTTAGAGCGAACACAATTTCAGTTAAAGAAGCTGTTAGTGAGATAATTCGCTGCGGCGGGGTTTCTTTTTCAGGCATAAAATTCCCTTGTCTGATTATATCCGCTCCCTGAGCGCATTATCAGGGTTGCGGCTCGGATAACAGTGTCTTCAACACATCTTCTTTACCAACAATTCCGACGACTTTGCCGCCATCCACAACGGGCAGGGTGTGATATTTTTTATCTACCATTAATTTGGCGACCTCTTCGATTTCGGTGTCCGGGCTAACCGTTACCGGCTCGAGTGTCATGGCCTCTTTCACCGTTAAGGCCGCAATTTTTTCCATTTCTTTGTCGATTCGCTTCATGGATGTTAACGGTATAAAGCTCTCGAGCAAAGTGAACACGGACGGAATGGGGATACCCTTTTGCTGGGCCACAAGATCGCTCTGGCAAATAATGCCCACCAGCCTGCCGAACGCGTCGATTACAGGCATCCCATTAATCCGTTTTTCCAGGAGAATTTTAGCGGCATTGACAATCTCCGTATCAGGGGAAACCGAAATGACCTCTTTTGTCATGATATCTTTTACTTTAAGCATGGCAACTTTTTACCTCTTTCATGGGTTTTCAGAGGCGATGCGAATCTATTGGCCTCTGCCGGATTTAACCGGGGTCTACCTAATTTTATTCAGATCTTGCTCAAGAATCACCGGGCTGACAGCTACTATTTCAGATCGATAATATTCGATATCTGGAATCGGATTCATCTGGCACAAATTGCATTCTTCATTCTGCGCTCCTGTGGCTGGTGACTTTCTTAAACGGTATAGCATAATTTTATCGGTTTTGATATTTGGTCTTCAATTTTGGAGATGCCGGGCTGCCGCGGGCTGAATTGTTGAAGTTTTCTGAATTTACTGAGTTGTCAAAACGCCTTTCATTTTTCCTTAATTTCTTTGCCGGCCTGAAGACCGAAACCCAACATATTGCCCGTTGTCCAGTATTCACGAACTCTTGCGCAATAAACGAGCGGATTGATTTTTGAAATATCGATTCCCATGCGCTTTGATGCATCTGCCTTATCTTTATCAATATGGGTTTCAACGATTTCAGCCAGTATAAGCGCCCAATCCCCGATCATAACATCATGGCTAACCCTACACTCGATATTATAGGGACATTCTTTGATAAGTGGCGGTTTTATTATAGAGCTTTCCAGCGGCGTCAAGCCCGTATCCTCAAATTTATTCCTTTTGCGTCCTGTGACCATGCCACAATAGTCCACCGCTTTAAAAAGAGATGCCGGTGGAATATTAACCGAAAATTCGTTAGTTTTTTGTATTAGCCCCAGCGAATATCGAGAATTTTTAACGGAAATACCAATGGTTGGCGGGGTTGAGCTCGCAATCCCGATCCACGCTATCGTGATAATATTGGCTTCTTCGTTTGTACCACTCACAATCAATGCCGCCGGTACCGGAAATATCGCATCGGAAGGTCCCAGTTGTTTTTTCATGAGTTG